>ONVB01000135.1 GCA_900321145.1 uncultured Eubacteriales bacterium
GAGGACAAGCAGGAGTATCTGCCGGAGATCCTTGCCGAGTGTAAGAAGGCAGGCAATCCCGATATGGTATATAAGTTTGCTTCCACCTCGAAGATCACCTTCCCGGGAAGCGGTATAGCATGCCTTGCTACCTCGCTTAACAACTTGGAGGATATAAAGAATCAGCTTAAGAATCAGACCATAGGACATGACAAGGTGAACCAGTTAAGGCATGTAAGGTTCTTCAAGGATATCCACGGTATGACGGAGCATATGAAGAAGCACGCTGCCATCATCCGTCCGAAGTTTGAAGCCGTAGAGCAGATACTTGAGGATGAGCTCGGCGGACTCGGAATAGGCGAGTGGACCAAGCCAATCGGCGGTTACTTTATAGGTTTTGACTCACTTCCGGGCTGCGCCAAGGCTATAGTAGCAAGGGCAAAGAAAGCAGGAGTTGTGATGACGGACGCTGGCGCAACCTACCCGTACCACAAGGATCCTAACGACTCCAACATCCGTATAGCACCGACCTTCCCACCGGTTGAGAGCTTAAAGACCGCAGCACAGCTTTTTGCGCTCTGTGTGAAGATCGTGTCATGTGAGAAGCTGATGAGTGAGATGTAAAAAAGATTCTTCGGGCTTTCGCCCTCAGAATGGCACGGTGACATTCTGAGCGAAGAATCTTGATATAAAACAGTATGAAACAAACAATTCTCGAAACTAAAAAACGAAGCAGACGATCGGAGGCCCTTGCGGTCTCCGATTATGCGTCGTACCTCTATCTTATCTATATATTCGGAGCTTATCCCGTAATCACGCACAACAAATATTTTGACATAACGGTCACAAGGTATACCCTGTTCATGGCGGGTACTCTTGTGTACATTTTTCTGTGCGGGATGAGCATCATCCTTGCAAGGATGTTTGACAACCGGGCTGCGTCAAGGCTTCGTCCTCTTATATTTGATAAGGGAAGCAAATGGTATCAGAGTCCGATAGTGTGGATGGGCTTCCTGATGGCGGCGCATGCTTTGGCTTATACGGATGCCTATGACAGCACCGAGGTCATGGTCGGACCGGGCAGCAGATATATGGGGCTTGTGACCTGGCTTGTGATAGGCGTGATGTTTATACTTATGAGTCAGGCGAAAAGGCCTGACGAGAGGATATTTATCCCGCTGATCGTAAGCACATTTTACGCGACGGTCATCGCTTTCTTTCAGCATATGGAGATAGACTTCATGAACTACAAGGGCTCGATAAAGGAGAATCTGTACACGAAGTTCATCTCCACATTCGGAAATATAAATATGTTTGCCTCCTTCCTCGGGATGGTGATACCTCTTTTTGCAGTGCTCTTTGTGCTTACCGGCAGGAGATACTTAAAGTATGCCTCGGCGGTCATGCTTTATCTCACCGGTATGTGCATCATGATAAGCAACAGCGACAGCATTTTCCCTGCTCTTTTCGCAGGTCTCTTTGTGGCGCTTCTCTTAAGCCTGCGGGCGAGGCAGCCGGTCAGGTTTGCGGTTACGCTTTGTCTGCTTGCTGCGGGGAATATGACTACCATATTAGTCAACAAGCTCGGGCACACAAGGTATGACAAGAAGAGAGGCGGACTTATCATACGCCTTGACCATATATCCGATGCTATGCTCATCCTTGGGGTGACGCTTATACTGCTCGGGATTGTGATCATTCTGAAGAACAGGATAAACAGTCTGTGCGACCGTGTCGGAGTAAGAAGGATAGCGCTTATCCTGACCTTAGCCGCTTTTGTATGCGCCGTAGCGGTATTTATCCTAGGCGTGACGGTGATAAAGTCGGACATCTTTACATTTGATTATAAATGGGGCAGCAAGCGTGGTTATATATGGTCGAAGACAGCGGAGCTCTATGCGCAGGCGCCCTTTAGAAACAAGCTTTTCGGCTATGGCGACGAGAGCTTAAAGAGCCTGATGATGGACTATTATTATACGGAGATGATGGATGTGACCGGAACGGTGTACGACAACGCGCACTGTGAACCGCTTCATTACCTGATAACCACCGGAGCGTTCGGGCTGCTTGCCTATATCGGACTTATCGTCTTCGCCGTCAGACGGGTGATAAAGAGAAAGCTTGATAATACGGTGTCCTGCTGTCTGCTTGCAGCGGCTTTCGGATATCTCGGGCAGAGTCTGCTCACCATAAGCCAGCCCATAACCACACCGCTTTTCTTCGTGATGCTCGCGGCGATGTAAGGGTAGCTTTGTGTCATATTGATGGATATAAGAAATAAGAATTATGTTATAGTCAGAGACTGACCGCTACACAGCAGCGAGCCGCTGATCAGTAACGGGATTTTCAGATATTTGCTTTTTTTTATAATCTTATGATTGATAATTTGTTGCCGTGATGATACAATCCGTATATGTGGCATATCAGAAAAGTCATAATAAAATATATGAGACAGGAGAGTGAATATGGGAGAGAGAGCAGGATTATTCGGAAGTATCAAGAATAAGCTTATCTGCTTTATGGGGCTTATCTGTGTAGTTCCTCTTGCGATCGCGGTCATTATAAGTGTGATCACGACAAACAATGTATCGAGGGATGACGCCAAGAAGTACAATTTAGAGAGAGCACAGGTTATCGAGACAGCATTTGACTATAATATGACAGCGAACTTCAGGGCCATGGAACAGCTGGCGGGTGCAAGGTCGACAAGGGAGTTTATGAAGAATCCCACCGATGAGGCTATGCTTGCGGCAGCGGTTGCGCAGCTTCAGACCTTAGAGGTAAAATTCGCGGACGGTAACTCGTCGGTTCTCACGGGTGCCGACGGTCAGAATGTGGCCCGTTCGAGAGGAGACTTTACCAATATAGCGGAGAGAGAGTATTTCAAACAGGCAATGGCCGGAAATGAATACCTGTCCGAGCTTTCGGTAAGTAAGACAACGGGTGCGAGGATAATAGTACCCGCGGTTCCGGTATATGATGATGACGGCAAGACGGTTCTCGGTATCTTAAGCCGAAACTATGATGTGAGCTATCTTCATGAGACGCTTGCCGCAGGAGCGGATGAAGGCCAGCGAATATATATAGTCGGCAAGGACGGAAGCCTTATAGCCGATTCGGCAAAGGAGATCACCGCAGAGGATGATGTAAAGCTTGATAACACCACCGCTTTCAAGGAAAGCCAGGCAGGCTCAAAGGAAGGAAGCTATATAGAGAAGGAAGACGGAGTAAAGTATGTTACTTCATATGTGAACATGCCTTCTTCGGGATGGACGGTTATCGTTTCAACCGAGTACAGCCTTGTTATGGCAGCCTCGAGAAAAGCAGTCATACTTCTGCTCGTGATAGGTATCGTGCTTGTAGTCATAGCGGTAGCCATAGCGGTCCTTATAGGCGGAAGCATAAATAAGCCTATCGCCGAGATAAATGAATCGATCGGTCTTCTTGCCAACGGAGAGTTCAAGGATATAGACATCGGTGCAAACAGAAGAGATGAGTTCGGAGCAGTGATAAGGAATACGAACTCTGTTATAGACAGGCTCAGAGACATAGTAGATTCGATCCGTGCCACGGCCGAAGACCTCGAGAACGACTCGACGGAGGTTGCGAATACCGCAACGGAGATCTCCTCCGCTATGGATGGAGTGTCAAATGCGGTTCAGGAGATCGCTTCGGGTGCTGTTCAGCAGGCTGACGAAATCCAGCAGGCAAACGAGAACATGATGGCTATCTCGTCCAATATTGAGGGTGTAACGGGTGATGCAAACGGACTCGCGCAGACAGCACAGGTTATGAATACCGACTCGAGAAGCTCACAGGATGAGCTGAAGAACCTTGAGTATTCTTCAAATCAGATGGCGGAGTCCATCGATAGGATCACAGAGGTTATCATCGCCACAAGCAAGGCGGTAGACAGGATATCGGAGAAGGTTGCGATGATCGATTCCATCGCATCGCAGACAAGCCTCCTTTCGCTGAATGCTTCGATAGAGGCAGCCCGTGCAGGTGAGGCAGGAAAGGGATTCTCGGTCGTTGCGAGCGAGATAGGAAAGCTTGCTACAGATTCGGCTACATCAGCGAGCGAGATCCAGATGGAGATGGAGAAGCTTCTTGCTCAGTCACAGGAGGCGG
The DNA here is from genome assembly GCA_900321145.1 of uncultured Eubacteriales bacterium. Classification (GTDB taxonomy): domain Bacteria; phylum Bacillota; class Clostridia; order Lachnospirales; family Lachnospiraceae; genus Coprococcus_C. The sequence goes on from ONVB01000135.1 coordinate 4,111, forward strand.
TAAGGGTTGCGGAGGATGTTGCAAACACCAACAGAACCCAGCACACTACCATCAACAACACCGTCAACAGCATACAGAATCTTATCGGTGGTATCCAGACCACGGTAAGCGGTGTCGATCACATCAACTACAATGCCGCTGCCTGCAACGATTCAAAGGATGTTGTTGTGGATGCCATGACAAATATCTCCGCGATATCCGAGGAGAATGCAGCTGCAACAGAGCACACCTCGGCAACCATCGAGGAGCTGAATGCCACGGTAGCGTCGCTTGCAACCGAGGCGGCAACCTTGAAGGAGCATGCGGATACGCTTGTCGACGAGATGTCGTTCTTCAAGCATTGATCACATATATATAAAGGTTTAATTCCCCCGGGGTTTTTAGACAGCCCCGGGGTTTTCGTTGCCTTAAGCGGCCTTAATGCGGTCGCTTCTTTCGGAGATGTCGTGCTGTGGTTAACCGCCGGGTCGCGGGTGGGGCGGTGAGGACCATTTGACAAAGAAAAACTGTTGATTTATAAGGTAAAAAAAACTATAATGAACGGTGATATTGTAGATTTTAAGGAGGATATTTCCATGCAGCTTTATGATGAATTAGTAGCCAGAGGGCTCATAGCTCAGGTTACGAATGAGGAGGAGATAAGCAAGCTTATCAACGAAGGAAAGGCTTGTTTTTATATAGGTTTCGATCCTACGGCGGACAGCCTTCATGTGGGGCATTTCATGGCGCTCTGCCTTATGAAGAGGCTTCAGATGGGCGGAAATAAGCCGATCGCGCTTATAGGCGGCGGTACCGGTATGATCGGAGATCCTTCGGGACGTACGGATATGCGTCAGATGATGACGGTGGAGACCATACAGCACAACTGCGACTGCTTTAAGGAGCAGATGAGCCGCTTCATAGATTTCTCGGATGATAAGGCGCTTATGGTAAACAACGCGGACTGGCTTATGGGCTTGAATTACATAGAGCTTTTGCGTGAGGTAGGCGCTCACTTTACCGTGAACCGTATGCTTGCGGCAGAGTGCTACAAGCAGCGCTGGGACAAGGGACTTTCGTTCCTTGAGTTTAACTATATGATCATGCAGGCCTACGACTTCTATATGCTGTATCAGAAGTACGGCTGTAACTTAGAGTTCGGCGGTGACGACCAGTGGTCCAACATGCTTGCGGGCACCGAGCTCATAAGAAGAAAGCTCGGCGAGGATGCGCACGCCATGACCATCACTCTTCTTCTTAACTCAGAGGGCAAGAAGATGGGCAAGACTCAGAAGGGTGCGGTATGGCTTGACAGAAACAAGACATCACCGTATGAGTTCTTCCAGTACTGGAGAAATGTAGGAGATCAGGACGTTATAAAGTGCATGAAGATGCTTACCTTCCTCTCTCTCGAGGAGATAGCTCAGTACGAGAGCTTAGAGGGAAGCGAGCTCAACAAGGCAAAGGAGGTTCTTGCTTTCGAGCTTACCAAGCTTGTTCACGGTGAGGAGGAAGCGCAGAAGGCGCTCGAGGCCGCACGCGGAGTGTTCGGCGGCGGAGACACCTCAAATATGCCGGAGTTTGCACTTACCGAAGACCTCTTCAGGGACGGTGAGATAGACATAGTGACCATACTTCACGCATCAGGGCTTGTAGGAAGCCGCGGTGACGGAAGACGTGCGGTAGAGCAGGGCGGCGTATCGGTAAATGATGAGAAGGTCACCGACCCGAAGACCTCTTATACAAAGGAGGCATTTGCTTCTGACTTTGTAGTAAGAAGAGGAAAGAAGAACTTTAAAAAAATTACCATGTGACTCAGCGAAACGAGTGCGAAGCATGAAGTTGAGCGCGAAGTCACATGTATACAGCGACACTTAATGAATACGAGTCCGAAGGACGAAGTATGAATTTAGTGGAGACAGTTACCATGTGACTCAGCGAA
>ONVB01000201.1 GCA_900321145.1 uncultured Eubacteriales bacterium
ACGCCCTCGGGAAGAATGCCTGTGTCAAGGTCGATAACTCCGGAGGTAAGAACCGTAAGTGCTGTCATGGTACATACGATTATCGTATCGGCAAATACCTCGAATATACCCCAGAGTCCCTGCTTAACGGGCTCCAATACATTTGAATTCGAGTGAACCATAACCGATGAACCGAGACCTGCCTCGTTTGAGAATACGCCGCGCTTACACCCCTGGGTTATGATAGTCTTAAATGCAACACCGGTTGCTCCGCCCCATGCGGCTTCCTTTGTGAAAGCCATGGAGAAGATTGCCGAAAATGCATCTCCGATCCTTGTCACATTTCCGAAGATTATCACAAGAGATCCTATAACGTAGAGAACAACCATGGTCGGGATGATCTTCTCCGCAACACTTGCTATTCTCTGAAGTCCACCTATAACCACCACGCCGACAAGTATCATGAGTACAAGTCCTACGATCAGCATGTAGAGTGTTACATCTGTTCCGCCCGAGGTGTAGAGTACTGAGTCCGAGAGGGCGTCAATCTTGAAGGAGTTGGTGAAGTTTAAGACTATCTTGTTCACCTGTCCCATATTTCCTATACCGAAGGAAGCAAGAACCGCACAGATGGCGAAGATTATCGCAAGCACCTTGCCGACGACCTTCATACCCTTGTATCCGCCGAGTCCGTCCTGAAGGTAGTACATGGCTCCGCCTGACCACTCGCCTGAGATGTTCTTTCTTCTGAAGTAGATACCTAAGATGTTCTCGGAATAGTTGGTCATCATTCCGAAGAATGCGGCAAGCCACATCCAGAATACCGCACCCGGACCGCCTGTCACGATAGCCGCCGATACACCTGCGATGTTGCCGACGCCGACTGTAGCCGCAAGAGCTGTACAGAGAGCCTGAAACTGTGAGATAGATGCCTTCTCTCCCGTGTGAGCCTTGACCTTGCCGTCAAATAAGCTGCCGATGGTCTTCTTGAACCAATGGCCGATGTGTGTTACCTGAAAGAAGCCGGTCATTATGGTAAGTATGATACCTACCGCTATGAGAAGCCATACACCGAACTTAGTCCAGACGAAGGTATTGACCACATCGTTAACTTCTGTTACGTTGTCTAAAAAGCCTTCCATTGTGTGTTTCTCCCTTTCTTTCTTATAAAATTACACAAAAGCCCTTCTATATTATTATAAAACACGGGTGATGTCAAATGAGTTTTTCGCGGTTTTCGCGTTATACGGTGGAAAAGCAGAAAACGGCGAAGTACCCAAAGGAACGATGCTGTTTTTTATTAAAAAATCTTGTCATTTACTATATCTTGTGCTAAACTAACATAGATTGTGCAGATTTAGAGGGGGTGGAACTATATGAGTTTCCAGGATTTTTGGTACGGTTTCAAGAGAAAAGTTAAGAGAGGCTATAAGAAGGTAAAGAGATTCGTGAAGAGATATATAAGATTTTTGGTAAGACATACGAAGGCGAAGGATTACAGCGTGCTTTTTTACACTATACTCGCGTTTATCCTTCTTATTGTATTTATATTCCTTATCGGGCGTGTGTTCAAGTCTATCGGCGGCGCCATAGAGGAAAAGAGGGCTGCAAAGACGGAGACAGTTACGGAGATCAGTACTACCGAGCGGATCGTAACGACCGAGGATCCGGCTGTTGCGGCGCATAAAAAGCTTGTAGAGGAAGCAAAAAAGGTATACGAAAAGAATAAGGATTTTCTGGTCCTTGTAAATAAGACCAATCAGATACCGAAAGATTATGATTTCGAGCACCATACGCTCAACTGCGGTGAGGTTATAGACGAGCGTATATACGATGATTTCGATGCTATGATGGGTGACCTGAACAGTGCCGGAAATGATTATGAGATCCTTTCGTGCTACAGGAGCGAGGAGGATCAGGAGAACGCGTTTATAGTTCAGGTGCAGAAGTATATAGACGAGGGCATGTCGGATGAGGCTGCACGTGAGAAGACCAAGGAAACGGTAATGGAGCCGGGATATTCGGAGCATGAGACAGGACTTGCGGCGGATCTTACCGGTATGGATCAGGGAACCTCGGATGATTTTGACGAC
>ONVB01000097.1 GCA_900321145.1 uncultured Eubacteriales bacterium
CGATCCGATGAGCGGCGATATAGTCGGTGAGATAAGACTCGGCTACCTGCATGAGGGCGGCACGGTAAAGATAGTTACCGGAGGATCAATTTCAGGTTCTATAGTGGATGTACTTCCTTCGTTGAAGTTCTCAAGTGAGACAAAGCAGTATGATACTATGGTTATACCTGAGGTTACACGTATGGAGGGTATGAGGATAACGGGAGTTGTTTAATGCAATAGTGACGCTATAATGACGCTATAATGACGCAGTCGCGTCACACATATTAAGTATAAATGGATTAAAGTATGGATAGATTAAATGAGTACATTATTAACATAACTGACGAACAGGTTAGACAGTTTGAACTATGCTTGACTAATCTGATAGACAAAAATAAGGTGATGAACCTCACTGCTATCACGGAGCGTGACGATGTAATCGTAAAGCACTTTATGGATAGTGTTGCTGTGGCTGGGGTGTATCCGGAGATTGCATTAAAGAAGCTTTCTGTAATAGATGTCGGAACAGGTGCGGGCTTTCCGGGTATCCCTTTAAAGATAGCATTCCCACAGCTTGATATGACACTTCTTGATTCGTTGAACAAGAGGGTTAATTATCTGAATGAGCAGATTGTGTCTATCGGGTTAGACAGTGCTTTGGGCAGGTGTACGGCTATCCACTCAAGAGCTGAGGATGGTGCGAGAAACAAAGAGCTGCGAGATGCATTTGACATAGCTGTTTCACGTGCGGTTGCCGCACTACCGGTACTGCTTGAGTATTGTCTTCCCTTCGTAAAACCGGGCGGAGTGTTCATAGCATACAAATCGGGAGAGATTGAAGAGGAGCTATCTTCTGCCGGTAACGCATTGAAAAAGCTGAATGGAAAGCTCAGGGAAACAAAGAAGATCACACTTACGGGAAGCGACAACGAGAATATAGAACGAAGCTTTGTTATCATAGAAAAGACGGCTCCGACGCCCAAACAATACCCGCGTAAAGCCGGTACCGCGTCCAAAGATCCGTTATAAAATAAAAGTGTCATCCTGAGTGTAAGCGAAGGATCTTATAAGAGATTCTTCGCTTACACTCAGGATGACACTTTTTTATTATCATTTTAAATAGTCACTACTCCCTGCAGCCATATCTCACCGCGGAAGCGCCTGCCGACCATAGGCTCACCCACAAGGTCCGCCTTGTTGATCGCAACATTTAAGGTTATATCATTTGCCTCTACCAGCAGGTTGTATATATGCTCGGCTGTAAAGCTGTTGATAAGCTCGTGCACATCAAGTATATTTCCGACTATCATATAATGATCGCATTCTACTCCGCACGGCATAAAGCTTGTATCTACTATAGAAAGGATATCTTCGGAACCTGCCCGCAGGGTCGCTGTTGTGTATGAATCCATTTCGTGAACCGCAAGGTTCTCTATGGCCTCCGGATTGCCTGTATTTGCGTCCTGCATAAGGCTGTAACGCTCGGACTTTCTGGCATCTGCTCGCCTCTTTTGCGCATGTGTTCTACCGGTTCCGAGCAGGATCGCCCCTTCGGTGGAAAGCCCCGAGAACCTGACCTGCTGTATATGACGGTTTGAATAGTTGAACCATTTTGATTTTGCATAATCGGCTATGTTGCTCACATAGAAGATGATGGTCATGCCGAGTCGGTAATCATCGCAGACTCCGGCATAGCTTTCTTTATCGGTCTGCTTTTCTATCGCTATATTTCCGAACTCGAGAGTATAATCCCCTTTAAGATACGGAAAGTGATGCTCTATAGAGCATGTGCCGGTCGAATCGACTTCGCCTACCAGGGCGACCCCCATCTTCTCTGCGTAATCGCGTTCAAACTGAAGCATGGAGGTGTCGACACTGACGGTTGTTATTATCTTACGGTTTGGTTCACCCAAGATATTCTTGTACAGCGGCTCAAGCTGCTTTCTGTTTTTATACTTTGAAAATCCTATTGATCTTAAAAATGAATGCATCTTATATTATGAAAGCTTTTCCTTTCCACCCATATAAGGTCTTAAAACTTCAGGGATGTTTACGCTTCCGTCCGCATTGAGATTGTTCTCAAGGAATGCTATGAGCATACGCGGGGGAGCGACTACGGTATTGTTAAGTGTATGTGCAAAGTACTTGCTGTCCTTGCCCTTGACCCTGATCTTGAGTCTTCTTGCCTGAGCATCGCCTAAGTTCGAGCAGCTTCCTACTTCAAAGTACTTCTTCTGACGCGGAGACCATGCTTCAACATCATAGGACTTCACCTTAAGATCGGCAAGGTCACCCGAGCAGCACTCTATGGTTCTTACCGGAATGTCCATTGAACGGAACAGATCTACGGTGTTTCTCCAGAGCTTGTGGAACCAGTCCATGGAATCCTCGGGCTTGCAGACTACTATCATCTCCTGCTTCTCAAACTGATGTATACGGTACAGACCGCGCTCTTCTATTCCGTGTGCGCCCTTCTCTTTTCTGAAGCAGGGTGAATAGCTTGTAAGTGTCTGGGGAAGTGTATCCTCGTCTATCATGGTGTCTATGAATTTGCCGATCATGGAATGCTCACTGGTACCGATGAGATAGAGGTCCTCGCCCTCAATCTTGTACATCATTGCATCCATCTCAGCAAAGCTCATTACGCCGTCTACCACATTTCCTCTGATCATGAAAGGAGGTACACAGTATGTAAATCCTCTGTCAATCATGAAATCCCTTGCATAGGAGATGATAGCTGAGTGAAGTCTTGCGATGTCCCCCATAAGATAGTAGAAACCGTTTCCCGCAACCTTTCTTGCGCTGTCTAAGTCAAGTCCTGACAGTCGCTCCATTATGTCGGTGTGATAAGGTATCTCGAAGTCGGGAACGACAGGCTCGCCGAATCTCTCGAGCTCTACATTCTCGCTGTCATCCTTTCCGATCGGAACTGTATCGTCGATGATGTTCGGGATAACCATCATAACCTTCTTGAGCTTCTCTCTTACCTCAGGCTCCTTTGCTTCAAGCTCTGCAAGTCTTGCTGCATCCTTGGCAACCTCGGCCTTGGCAGCCTCGGCTTCTTCCTTCTTGCCCTGAGCCATAAATGCGCCGATCTGCTTTGCAATCTTGTTCTTTGCGGCTCTTAAGTCATCAGCTTCCTGCTGAAGCTCACGGGACTCTTTATCTAAAGCGATAGCTTCGTCAACTAACGGAAGCTTGTCGTCCTGGAATTTTTTCTTTATGTTCTCTTTGACTATCTCGGGGTTCTCTCTGACGAATTTGATATCTAACATTTATATGTCCTCTCTTTTTTATGATTTGTTAGTGTATGTCTATTGTGGTAGACAAAAATGTGCATTGTGTGTCTAACGGAATAGACGGATTGACATTGCTCTTTATGATGTATCAGTCAAGCAATTTGTATGCTCTGTCTAATGAGTTAGACGACTTTCTGCTATCCTTGTCAGTTCCGTGTATCATCTCTTTTATTTCCTCTTCGGCGGTCTTGGCACGGCTGAGTGCCTGCTTTTCTTCTTCTGAAAGAGGAATGTAGGATTCGCCTCGGACTATTTCTTTGGCATAGGTAAAGCATCCTTCACGCGAGTGAATCGAGTTTAAAACGATACCGTTTCCGTTGTTATCCAAAAGGGCAACGGCATAGCTCAGCTTTCCGGCCATTTCTTCAAAGGCATCATACTTTACCAGAGCATATTTGCTTACACATCCGCTTAATATGGTTTGCATGCTTCGCTGTTCGTTGATCAGCTTTCGGCTTACCTGCTTTAGCTGATCTATTTCCTTTAGTCTTGTATGTATCATCTTCTCGAGTGCTTCGCCGTCTCGTCCTTGCATGAAAGCAGTGTACTTCCGGCTTATAACATTCATTTGATGGATCATGACAAGAAGAATTACGAACATAATGACCATGATGATCAGTAACAGTACGATCACTGTTCGTGGTGTCATACCAAGTATACGCTCGTCCATGTTTTAAGTATCCTTTGTCACTATTCTTTTATAGAGGTTATAAGCATATTGGTCAGGCGCTCCAACTCGTCCTGTGAATAATACTCTATCTCTATCTTTCCCTTTCCTCCGGACTTCGGCTTTATGGAAGCTTTGGTACCTAAGTTGCTTTTCATGCGTTCCTCAAGATCCTTGTAGAGGAAGCTTAGGTCTGTTCCGGTGTCGGTCTCTGCTGTTGGTTCCTTCTTCTTTGTGAGAAGCTTTTTGACATAGCTTTCTGTCTCGCGTACCGATAGCTGTCTGTCAAATATATAAGTTGCTGCTTCGTATTGAACCTCAGGATCGGTAATCGTGATCAGCGCTCTAACATGTCCGGTTGTGAGCATATCGTCTATGAGCATCTGCTGAACTCTCTGGTCAAGCTTTAGCAGACGCAACGCATTTGCTATAGTTGAACGGCTTTTGGATACTTTCTCTGCCACTTCATCCTGCGTGAAGTTGTTCTCCTCTATGAGTCCCTGATAGGCAATCGCTTCCTCTATGGGATTTAAGTCCTCTCTCTGAAGATTTTCTATCAGAGCAATTTCCATGATCTCCTTGTCGGAGTAATCCTTTATGACCACAGGAACTTCTTTCAAGCCGAGTGACTTAGCGGCACGCCATCTTCTCTCACCGGCTACTATCTCATAGTAGTTCCTTCTTTTCTTTACGATAAGTGGCTGTACTATGCCGTGCTTTGATATGGAATCTGCGAGCTCCTCGAGTTTATCCTGATTAAAGCTCTTTCTCGGCTGCTCTTTGTTTGGTTCAACCTTGTTTATCGGAAGAGTCTGAACTGCGTTCTTGATCACTTCCTTAACCTGAACCTTTGTTTCGACTTTTGAAGCGGTGTCGTCACTGTCTCCTGTTGGAATCAGATTTCCCAAGCCCTTTCCCAGTTTGGATCTTTTGGTTGTTTCTTTTCCTTTTGAGGAAGCAGACTTGCTGTTTGACGTCTCCTTCTCTTTTGCGGAACCTGGTTTACTGGTAGCCATTTACTGCCCGTCCTCCTTGAATGGTAACAAATATATATAATGATCTGTGATAGTGTCTTTGGTATAAAAACCTTGTGATGCAGAACTTCTGCTCAGTCTGCAAAAAGCTTGTTTCTTATAACTTCGTCCGCAAGCTTTCTGTACCCCTCGGCACCTGACGAACGGCTGTCATACAGGTTTATGGGTAGTCCGAAGCTGGGTGCTTCGGCTAATCGTACATTTCGTGGGATAACAGTTTGATATATAAACTGATCGAGGTTTTGTTTGACATTATCTACCACTTCCTGAGAGAGATTTGTTCGACTGTCATACATAGTGAAGACTACGCCCTCTATCTCCAAATGTTTATTGAGCTGTTTCTTGATCAGACTTATGGTATACATCAACTGTGATAATCCGTCCAAGGCAAAGAACTCACATTGTATGGGAACCAGAACAGTATCTGCCGCTGTCAATGAATTTATAGTCAGCATACCGAGTGCCGGCGGACAGTCTATGATGATAAAATCATACTGTTTTCTGAGCTTTCTGATCAGATCCTTTAAGAGATATTGCGGACGCTCTATGGTTATCAGCTCTACTTCCGCTCCGGCAAGATCGCGATTGGCCGGAATTACGGATATATCCAGCTTCTTCTCAAAAGGATGAACTATCATACACTCGCCTATATTGATTTCCCCGTTTATTGCTTGGTATATGGTTTTATCAAGGGTGTTCTTATCCACTCCGAGACCGCTTGTAAGGTTTCCCTGAGGATCCATATCTATGGCAAGAACCTTCTTGCCTTTCTCAGCCAGACAAGCTGCAAGATTGATAGATGTTGTGGTTTTTCCTACGCCGCCCTTTTGATTGGCGACTGCTATTATTCGTCCCATAACAGACTCCTGAGTTTCTCTTCTTTCTACTTATTTATATATGTGTAATCACAATCAGTCGTGATTATAACACTTTTGTATATATTGTGCTATATCAAAATGTGGGTATTTTATATTAAAGACCACAATATATTGTTTTTCTGTGTGTATTTTTAGCTATAATTGACATTTCGGGTGATTTGTATGTTTTCTGCTTGCCTGTTTATTGTTTCACGTGAAACATTCACCTGCATTTTGACCGGTGTTTGAGGATATGTCAGCACCTTACACACTACCTAGTGCAGCCGTCTCCAAATTAATCGACTATATAACTTGCCTAAATCGCCACCTACGTCGTTGCTCTTACTCGCCGTAGCTACAGCTACGACTCGTTCAAGACACCTAGTAAGATGACGATTTATGTAGCTTTAATAGTCGAAGTATTTGAAAAAAGATGCATTAAGGATTTCACATTTATTATATGACCAGAAACAGAAATGATATATAGATTAATTGATTGATTCTTTGCCTGCATTGATATACATAAATGCTATAAGCAATTCTGTGGCCGTAAAGCAAGTTGGTGTAAGAATGATTCTATCGGAGTGTTTTATCTGAGGTTGTTAGGAACGGGATGTTGTATGGCTTGACAATTATTATTAAACTGTTTCACGTGAAACACATGCAAACGGCCTCGATATGAGGATCAATGATGTGGAAAGAACAATGATACAAGAATATGATTGTCATTGCTAATATACTTGCACAAAATTTAATCCGTATTTGGCGTCTGTGTTATAGGATTTTGTATGATGTATATTCTGTTGTTACTATTGGATTGATGACTGAAATATCAGTGAGCCATTGCTTTATGATTTCGATTAGCTATTTTGGTGTTTCACGTGAAACATAAATCATAAGATC
>ONVB01000024.1 GCA_900321145.1 uncultured Eubacteriales bacterium
CAAGAACACAGCAATCTTCTTCGGCCTTTCAGGTACAGGTAAGACCACACTTTCAACCGATCCCAAGCGTCTCCTCATCGGTGATGACGAGCACGGCTGGGACGACAACGGCGTATTCAACTTCGAGGGCGGCTGCTATGCTAAGGTTATCGACCTTGACAAGGAGTCTGAGCCGGATATCTACAACGCTATCCGCCGCAACGCTCTTCTTGAGAACGTTACTGTTGACGAGGCAGGAAAGATCGACTTCCATGACAAGAGTGTTACAGAGAATACCCGTGTATCTTACCCGATAGATCACATCGAGAATATTGCTAAGAAGGTTAACAAGATTTCCGCAGGTCCTGACGCTAAGAATGTTATCTTCCTTTCAGCAGATGCATTCGGAGTACTTCCTCCGGTATCTATCCTCACACCTGAGCAGACACAGTACTACTTCCTTTCAGGATTCACAGCTAAGCTTGCAGGTACAGAGAGAGGAATCACAGAGCCTACTCCGACCTTCTCAGCATGCTTCGGTCAGGCATTCCTTGAGCTTCATCCTACAAAGTACGGCGAGGAGCTCGTAAAGAAGATGCAGAAGTCAGGCGCTAAGGCTTACCTTGTAAATACAGGCTGGAACGGCACAGGAAAGAGAATCACCATCAAGGATACAAGAGGTATCATCGATGCTATCCTTAACGGTGACATCAACAACGCTCCTACCAAGAAGATCCCGATCTTCGACTTCGAGGTTCCGACAGAGCTTCCGGGCGTAGACTCAGGCATACTTGATCCGAGAGATACTTATGCTGACGCTTCCGAGTGGGAGAAGAAGGCAGAGGATCTTGCAGGACGTTTCGTAAAGAACTTCAAGAAGTACGAGACAAATGATGCAGGAAAGGCACTTGTTGCTGCAGGGCCTAAGGCATAAGATAGAACATAATATATGATTTATACGGCGCGGTCGGCAGCCGGGGTTGGCTGCCCGACCTCCCGCTAATAAAAAAAACAAGGTGCTTTGAAATGCACCTTGTTTTTTTTCCGCTCGCGGCGGGCTTGAAAGCTGTTGGCCGACCGCTTGGCTTTAGCTGTTTTGCTGTTTTCTATTTTATTAGTCTTCGATATATTTGTTTAAGGTTTCTACTATCGTGTTGAGGTTATATGGCTTTGCGATATAATCATCAAGCTTGTTCTCGAGGATACGCTCCTTATCGCCGAACATCGCTCTTGCGGTCACTGCTATGATAGGAAGACGCTTTTTGTGCTCTCTCTGCTCTATCTCACGGATAACCTGAGTGGCTGCTATACCGTCCATAACAGGCATCTGAACATCAAAGAGTGCCACATCGTAGTTCTTTTCCTTGAAGAGTTCTACAGCCTTCTCTCCGTTTTCCGCTATATCGTAGGAGAAGCCTGCCATACCGAGGAGCTTTCCTATAACCTGCTGGTTGACCGGCTCGTCCTCAGCCACAAGGATCCTTGCCTTACCCTTTGCATTGATGGAGATCACAGCCGACTCCTTCTCTGCTTCTCTTGCAGCTTCCTTCTCTGCTTCGATATCGGCCTGCTTGACCACCTTGAGAGGTATCTCTGCTATAAATGTAGAACCGATACCTTCCTTACTCTGAACACTTATGCTTCCGCCCATAAGCTCCGCAATCTGCTTCGAGATCACAAGTCCGAGTCCCGAACCGCCGTAGCGTCTGGTATCGGAACTGTCTACCTGCGAGAATCTGATGAAGAGCTTGTCCATATCCTTCTCGGATATACCGATACCCGTATCGGCAACCGCCATACGAAGAGTAATATTCTCCTTATCGTTGTCTATGGCTGCGATCTTCACTCTGACACTTCCGTCAGCAGTGAACTTCAAAGCGTTCGAAAGCAGACAGTTGAGTATCTGCTGAATGCGCTGTCCGTCGCCTCTTACTAACTTCGGGATATTGTTGCCGAAGGTGCAGTCTAAAGCAAGGTTCTTGTTTGCCGCCGTAGGTACATGTGCGGCAACCGTCTCCTCTATGGCTGCCTTTATGTCGAAGTTCTCTTCCTTGAGGTTGTATTTTCCGGCCTCAAGCTTGCTTATATCAAGGATGTCATTGATAAGTCTGAGCAAGTTGTCCGCGCAGCTCTTGGCTGTAAGGAGATTGTCTCTGTAATCTGCCTGGAGGTCATCGGCCATAAGTGTGAGCTGGAGCATACCGAGGATACCGTTGATAGGGGTTCTGATCTCGTGGCTCATATTTGCAAGGAACTCTGCCTGAGTCTTGTAAGCCGCGTTCGCATCCTCTATGGCGGCGGAGAGCTTGTTTTCCGTCTCCTTCTGCTCGGTTATATCGATAACTACCATATTGATGTAGTCCGCTTCCGACTTATACATCAGAGTGTTGAACACCTTTCCGAGCTTCTCCATGGTTATCTCTACATCCATGAAGTCTCCCTCTCTGGTGCCCGAATTGTTGTATGCATTGAACCATGCATTTATGTCCTGAAGCACTTCTATCTTACTGTCGCCTAAGATCTTGTGCTCATAATCCGTGGAGTCAAGATTGAAATAATCGCCGAACTTTTCGTTTGCATCTTCGATGCTGTAGTTGATGTCAGCACCGCTTCGAACTATCTTTGCCTGAGCAAACCCGACAGGCAGATTCATAAAGAGTTTCTTGTACTTATCGCTCTTCGAATGTCCGGGAACCTCACCTCCGCACAGTGCGAAGATTAAAAAACCCGAAATGACTGCTGCAACAATTCCCGTGACAAGTCCCGCGGGAACCGAACCTAATACAGCGCCGAACACAGCTCCGAGCACGATCTCGACAACGCATGCCGCGATCATCACCTTCTGCCATCCCAACTCTTTGATTTTTTCCATGATTACACCCCTTGAATATTATATTCGCATTGTGCAGCGTTCCTTCCCTGCGCAACACAACACCATCTTCGATTGTACTACAAAACAGCACTTCGGTCAACGTTAACAGCCAAAGAATTGCTATACTTTTTTGCCGATATGTACCTCTTGACAACCGCGGCCGGCCTACTGTCTGTTATAGTAGTCTATGCCCTTGTCCGGCAGGAAATAAGTCCTCAGATAACCTTGTGTCGACACTACCACGAACTCATTTGTCGCCTCCACATAATAAACATCATCTCCGTCCTCCTTTTCCTTCTTGTGGAGCGCATCGGGGTTGTTAACAACATCCGAAGCAGCCTGCTCATATTCCTTCGCAGAGTCAAAGCCCATTTCCTTTCCGTGCTTTTCATAGTGATCGTTAAGCCTTGATTTGTTCTTGAAGCGGTACTCCTTGTAGGAAGCGGTTACATTTTCTTCAGTCGTGATCTCTTCCGTTGTAATCTCTTCATGACTCTCCTCTGTCTGCTCGCTTACCGCTTCCGTAGTCTTCTTTTTTCTTGTAGTATTCTCCTGCTCTGTCTGCTCGGTTGTAACAACCGCAACAGTAGACTGCGGCAAACTCTGCCCCTCCGAGGCTCTGCAGCCACACAGAGCAAGCGCAAGTATTATCAATAATGCTAATCCGTATCTCTTCATACTTTCATCTCCCCATAAAGACTCTTCGCTTCCTGTTGCTTCGCAAGCCCTCGCATTTCGTCATAAGGGGTACCGCTTGCGGTGGATTCCTTATGACATCGAAGGCCGGCATCATACTGCTTCGCAGTATGATCAGCGTCGCTCAGAGTGACACATTTTCAAGAAGCTCAGTGAGCTTTTCCCTGATCTCTTCAGCCACCGCAAGCTTGTACGCCAGCCTGTCCGGCATGACGGGAAGCTCAGTCAGATACGAGTGTACGTCTCCCTGTATCCATATCGCGAAGTACACCTTGCCCGGCTCCGAAGCCTCGGGATTCGCCGGATCCGTATTGCCCATGGTTCCGGTAACACCTATCCCTATGTCCGCAGCATAAGCCTTCGCACAGGCAGCTGCCATGGCCTCCGCGGTCTCCTTTGAGTAAACCGTATATTTTTCAATCACATCCGCCGGAACTCCCTGCATAATCTTTGCTTCATTGCAGTAAGTTACGAAAGCGCCCTTTAATATCGCAGATGAACCCTCGGTGTCTGTTATAAGCGACGCTATCTGTCCCGCCGTCGCACTCTCCATAGTGGTTATCGTAAGCCCGTTCCTTATCAGAAGCCTTGTGAGTTCAGTATATTTTGCCCTGATATCCGCTTCATCATATAATTTCATGTTACATCCTCGCTCCAAATTGAATGCATCTTTCCTTTCTGTAAAATATACATAAACAAGCAAAATCTGTCAAATCTGTATTATCAGTATTTTACATCATTTTCTATGATAACCGTAACACATTATAATCCCCTGAATTGTAACTTAAGCACGTTACAAGGAAATAAACCTATATAATGGCACCTACACGGTTCCATTAAGCCGTGGGCAGTATAACGATTTCAATCGTACGATTACACTTTCCGATTTATCACTGAAAAAACGGTATATAAATGCGTAAAAAAAACAGTATAAAGTTGACAATTCACACTTGTTTTTAGTAAAATAAGCATATCTGTTTACGAATGATGAAAGCGAATTTTTACTATCATCGTAATAATTCCAGAATTGGGAGGTAGGCGTATGAAACAATTATTCGGAATGAGCAAATCCGGTAATCTGTCCGAGGCCGTAAGGGGCATCTCGAACCCCAAGGGCCTTATATTATTCTCTTCGGAAGAGAATTTCGAGCGTCATGTACAGGAGCTTGAGAAGCTCTTCCCCGGTGTACCGAGCATAGGCTGCGTGGCCATGAGCTACGACACCTCGGTATGTGAGACAGGTGTCTCGGTTACAGCTTTTACAGAGGGTGTGGAAATTGCGGCAAATGTATTGCCGAACGTATCGGTTAAGCCGGCCGAGCACATCAAGCGGCTCGCTGACGATATCAGCAAGGTACGTCCCGGCAGAGACAACACCGTTGTCATAGACCTGTGCGCAGGCAACGATGCGGCTGTCTTAACGACCATGGGCGGCATGCTTAAGAGAAACAGCATATCACTTATGGGCGGAACAGGCGCTCCCGGCAAGCTTTCCGCAAACGGAAGGTGCTATGAGGATGCCGTTGTATACATGATAGTCAAGAATGTCAACGGACGCGCAAAGGTGTATAAGGAAAATATCTACAAGCCTATGGGCGATATACGCTTTGTTGCATCTAAGACAGACAGAGCAAAGTACTACATCGGCGAGCTTGACGGAAAGCCTGCAAAGAATGTATATATGAATGTCCTCGGAATAAAAGAAGAAGATATAACAAGCCAGACCTTCAAGAACCCCTTTGGAAAGATAGTCGGAAACGACATAATGATCGTCTCCATCAAAGAGGTTATGGGAAACGGTATCGCATGCTTCAGGCAGGTAAACGATTCCGACGTTCTGACACTCCTTGAGCTCAAGGACTATCGTCAGGTCGCTCAGGAGACCATAGACGAGATAAAAGCGGATTTCTCAAGGATATCCGGCGTCTTCTCCGTAAACTG
>ONVB01000098.1 GCA_900321145.1 uncultured Eubacteriales bacterium
ATCTTCTCATCGACATATTTTCCTTCACCGTCGGGGCCCCTGTGCTTAATCCTGTTCATCATAAGCTCAAGGTATTTCTCCTTGTCACGTACATCTTCATTTCCGAAAAAACCTGCTATTCCACACATACTTTTATCCTCTTAAAATCAAGATCCTTCCTGCCGCTTTGCAAGCCCGAAGAATCTTTTTATCTGCTTTACATCAGTTCTCAAGCAGCTTTCTGCATATCCTTACTTTATCCTCAGAAAGACTGTTTTCTATAGTTATCGTTCCTTTAGTATCCCTGTCGGTAAGAAGTCCGGCTGCCTCAAGTCTTCTCCTCGTCTCGCGAGCCGTGCCCGGCCCCCCCTCGTACAGCACAATCCTGTCTCCCATCACTCTTCTCACCGTATCGGCCACAAAGGGATAATGAGTGCATCCTAGAACCAGCGCATCCACCTTGTCCTTGTCAAAGGGTGCCAAAAGCTTTGAGATAAAGGCATAGAGCTCGTCCGATGCCGTATCGCCGCGCTCCACAAACTCCATCAGTCCCGGGCAGGGAAGAGGGATTATATGAGCCATCTCCACATACCTGTCCATGAGATTATGAAACTTTTCATTTCTTATAGTCATCGGCGTTGCCATCACTATCACGTTCGGCATAGTTCCTGCCCTGTCCATGACAGCAGGCTTAAGCGCCGGTTCTATCCCGACTATCGTATAATCGGGGTAAGTCTCGCGAAGAGGGCGAACCGCAGCGCTTGTCGCCGTATTGCAGGCCACAACGCAGGCCTTCATGCCCTTGTCCCTGAAGCCCTCAACAAGTTCGAAAACTCTTTTCCTTACCTCTTCCGTGGTCTTGGTCCCGTAAGGCGCATAAGCCGAGTCCCCGAAATAGTAGAAGTCCTCATGCGGCATGATCTCTTTCAACGCCCTTAATACACTTATCCCTCCCACCCCGGAATCAAATACCGCGATGGGGGCATTTCTGGCAAATGTTTCAGTCATTGTCTTATCCGACCTTTACTGCTTTTATTTAATACACAAACAGCGGTATTATATCACGAAACTTTACTATGATAAAGCGTTTTATAAAATCCGTTCATCATCCCGCCATATCAATCATTACAATTCGGCGATTGAATACAAAAAAATCGGAGAAAGCCCTTATCACAAAGCTTTCTCCGACTGCAAATATCACCAGATCAAATTTTATTTCGCACCCTGCTCGAAGGTTACTTCCTTGGGAAGCATCAGATATATCTGATCATATAAACTGCCTTACCGGTCTCACTAAGGAATCTTCCGAAGAGGCTTTTCGTCATCTTCACGACTGCGGGGTTAAATGCATGAAAATGAACCGACGTCTCATTATACTTGTCACATGTCCAATCACATGCATTCTTAAGCAAACTCATAGCTATCCGCGGATCCTCAGGCTTTAAGCTGCACATATAATCGACGGATATATAGTCCGTCTCTTCCCTTATAAGAAGGATTCCGCAGATCTCGCCATCCTCGTCGATCGCGACCGCACTCACATCAGCATCATAAAAGCTTCTGTTCTTCGGGATCATATAATAGTCAGCAGAAGCCCTGTCTTTCTTTTCATGCCTTAATTCTCCGAGCTTATCAAGAAGCTTTCCGTAAGCCGAACCCGAAACATGTTTAAGCCGAACCACATTTCCGTCCGTGATCTTACTGTCCAGCTTTTTTCCAAGCGCTATCTCGATGGACGACAGTGACGCCGACAATACCGGTGACTCGTTGATCATTTCAAATCCGTTTGCCTCCGCAAAGCTTCGGATATCCCGCTCATCATCATCCTCAAACAGACTTAAGGTCAGGGCACCGACTCCGACAGCCTTTGCGACAGTCACTATCAATCTGAGCATATCTGTCGCTACTCCCTGTCGCTTCCAAGCAGGAAGAACATAGGCATAGGTCACATCCCAGGTATCCGATCTGACTGCTTTGGTAAGCATCACGCCGCAAAGTTCATCTTCCGACAACGCACACACAGCCATATTACTTTCTTCCATCAGTTCATCAGGTACCACGCCTGCAAGCTGGATTTTGTCCTCATCTCTCAATATCGTTATCGTCATCATCATACATCCTATACTTTATCACACGCTAATTTTTTTCTCACCCCTTAAGGCCGGGATACCCTTTTTGTCCGGGAACAGCTTTTTTATCAGCTGTGCGGTTGCCTTATTATGTCTTCTGAGCAAAACCATATCACCCGGTGTGAGCATCTCCGAGGCAGTGCGGATAGCATGACATATCATATAAAGAAGATTGATATTCGCATCCGGCTGCTGTGCAAAAAGAAGCTCCACCCTGAACGGTCCCTCTTCGCTCTCATGTATGAGCATCAGGCCGGTCACTTTGTCGTCAGTCTGTATGCAGCAGGAGATGTCAGGATCGAATCTCGACATCGGCAGGTAGGGCAAGTCCTCTAAGATACCATACTTCCCGTGAAACACACTTGTCATGATACCTGCCTTAAACTGTCTGGCTGTGATCTCGGAAATCGGCTGTATGTAATCGGGAACTCTCTTTTTGGTCAGCTTAAGCGATTCAAGCTCTTCTACCGTCACACAGATATCTCTGCTCTCGGAACTCCCGACAGAGTAACCCGCCTGTGATAAAGCTTCTCTCTCGGCTTCGCTCAACTTAGGAAACTCAAAGAAAAACCTGCTTACCTCGTCATACTCAGCTTCCTCTTCCAAAGCATTCAGCATGTCTGTACCGTCTTTGGCACCCGCAGCATAAAACCACAGTATCTCCGCTGTCGTCGCTATATCCGTATCCTCGGAATTCTTCAATTCCCAAAAGACCGCCGCTGTCATAGCACCCGACCTTTCATCCTCGCCGACAAGTCCTCTGCAATACTCCCGCTTGATATCGCACAGCAATTCAGGAGGTATCAGGTCCCGATATACTCTCGTATTCTCTTCAGTCAATTCCTTGATCTTCAATCTTAAGCTCCTCTGACGCCTTTTTTGGTTTTCAATTACCGATCATATCTTTCGTTTAGCCATATATACCGTATCTGCTTTCCTGTGTGGAAGAAGCTTTCCCACAAAGCTGAAAAGTTCACTGCTGTGTCTGTACAAAAGAACACTGTTTTCCCTACCGTACTTTTTAAGTGCCGCATTAAGCGAATACTGCATGAGGCTCAGTATATCTTCCTTAACCTTCGTTTCCTCAACATTCAGATAGTCGATCACCAGAACTCCCGAAGGCCTGCGGTGAACCAGCAAAAATCCTTTGACTATACCGTCTATATGCAGGCACGACGACACCTGAGGTTCGAACCAGAACATGGGAATATCGTTCAGATCCTTCATAAATCCTTTTTTATCTCCTGAAGTACATTTCTCGATGCCCTGTCTGAACTGCTCGACCATAATGGAATCAATCCCCGTTATGTATCCGGGAATCTCTTTACCCGACAGTGCCTTAAGCTCTGCGAGTTCACCGAGAGTCACCGTAAGGCCCGGACTCTCTTCCTGTATTATCCCGAATTCCGCCTCTTCAAGCAAGTCTTTTTTAGATTCATCCGATAAAGGAAACTCATATATGCTTTCCTTGATCCTCTTGCCGGCTATCTCCTTTGCATACTCGCCAAGAAGCTTTCGCCCGTTTTTTTGTCCGTCAAACCAAAGCCAAAGTATCTTGGATACGAAATATCTGTCCCTGCCGGGTGCGGTCAGCTCCCAGATTATCACTCCGTGAAGCTTCCCGTACCCGTCATCACACAGTGCTATCCCGCGAACAGGATCCCTGCTTATGTTTTCTGCAACATCGGCATCTATCTTGTCGATGAACAAATTTATATTTTCTTCTGTTATCTTAACACTTTTCACTATAATGTCCTCAGATCTATCGCCGTCATCAGATTTATATCAATGTCTATTCGTTTACATTTGTCTTTCTTCCGGCTTCTCTTTGCGCTTCATTCATAACAGGAACATTTTCTTCCTGCTGATGCTGCGGCTGATGAGCAACTGCAAGCGGAGCTTCTATGATCTCCACACCCTGATTCCTTATAGCACGTCTGCGCTTTATGATACTGATATTTGCCTTCTTTCCGTAGGTCTTATCCGTCTCACGCGCGATTTCCTTATCCTCTGCATTCTGGGCGCCGTATTTCTCGATCTTTACATAGTCCGGATCGGTCGAGCGTCTTGAAAGCCCGCGCTCCTTGTTGATCTTAGCTACAAAATCGGCGATCAGGTGTCTTGCACCGGGAGTATACTTCCATACCACGGCAAGCGCATCAAGGCCGTTCTCAAATCTCGCCTGACCGTCCCAGCTGCTTCTCTTCTTCATCTTGTTGCCCATATACTCAAATGCAGCCTTCAATATAGCCTCATTCTTACGGGCAACAACAAGCGCATCATAAGGCTGTGCGTCTGTTACCTCCATCTCGGCAGCTTCCTTAACCGCCCTTACAAGCTTCTGATATGCCTCACTTCTCTTCTCGGGTTCCACGTTGTCCATCATGTTGAAATGAAGCTTGTCCATATCCTTTACATAAGACACACAATCATCCTTATTTGCTATGCCATAGATATCCCTCGACATGCTCTTTTCAAGGTCCTTCATGCCCTCAGCGCCCGAAATGCTTTCTTTAAGCGAAGCATCTCTGTAGCGCTCCCACAATAAAGCCTCATCCTTTAAGTATTCATTCTTAAACTGTTCTGCCTTTTTGTCAAGTGTCTTCCTGGAGAACTTGACACCCTCCTCGGCAAGCTTTACGGCAGCGATCGCATAAGACGTGTAATGAAGTATGTCCACATGCTTTGTAAGCGAGTTTTTAAGCTCACCAATGGCGGCATAAACCTCCTCGTAGGATCTCGTACCGTTTATTCGTGTCTTTAATGCATCATTCAGGCGTCGGCTTTCTCTCGGATCCACATTCTGATGGTGCGGCTTCTTGGCATCCACGACCTCCTCAAGCTTCATGATATGCTCGGTAATCCTTACGGAAGCGGCGTCTATATCATTTATATACTTGAGCGACCTCTCATCGACTTTACCGTTACCCACAAAGCTCTTTATATAATTGCAAAGCGTACTTATATGCTCCTGCTTAAACGGCGCAAGGCTTGCTATGGAGTCTATAACCGCCTCATCGGTATTCGCAGGAAGAAGATTAAATATCGCGCAGGCAAGATTGGTGTCATTCTTGGTCATCTTCTTATCCTGATCAGTCTTGAAAAGCTTCTCGCAGAAGCGATCATAATTGATACCTCCCCCGGCGAGAGTTTTGTCAGGATTGACAAGCTCGATCTCCGCACTTCTCTCCAAAGTATATACGACACGAAGCGCGCTTATCTGTTTCTTTAAGTTCTCCTCATATTCCGGAGAATTTGAATTAAGTCTCTTTCCTTCCTCATCAAGATGCTCAAAGTCCTTTATCTTGGAAAATACTCTCTTCTTTCTTGCATTCTCCTTCTTTTCTGCAGCCTTCCTTTGTTCCTCGGCAAGCCTTTTCGCTTCTCTCTTGTCCGTGACAACCTTCTTGGCATCCTCTGCTGCCTGTCTTTTTTCGGTAATACTCTTATATACCTTGTCGCTTTTCCTATAGCCTTCTGCTGTATACCCCTTCTTACACTGGGCAAGCTGGATCTTTATACCCGAATCAAAGGAGACATGCTTGTAATATTTTTCATCAAATACACTCTTCGCTCTGTTACAGAACTTCTCTATCTTTCCGATCACCTTATCATCAGCTTTGTTTTCCTTCAGCTTCGCTATTCCGGTTTCTATCTCGTCAGCAGCTGCAGTGTAGGTAAGCAGAGAGTTTTCCTCGTCAAATTCGGATATTTTCTTTATTTCATTCAGAACATCACCGATATCTTCATTCTTGAGCTCTTCAAGAAGATCATCTGCGAGATCTACAACCTTGTACACCTTTGTCATCAAACTGTACAGTTCGGGTTCGATCTTCTCAGCTTCCTGTGCATAAACAAGGTCCTTATCTTTAGGCACATCCACAGATACTATTTTACCGACTCCGTCAAATTCAGCCTTGATTGGGAAAGAACCCTTTCTGTCAAAGGCAAGGTTCATCTCATACAGCCGATAAAGGCCCCTGGAGTGCGTCACATCTATGAACATCTTTCTCTCTTTTGCTTTGAGATCGTCCTCATTCAATCCGATGCTGATAAGTGTTCTTCTCAGCATCGCGGCATGTGCTATCACGCTTGTCTTTCCCGTTTTGACCGGATTGGAAAGCTTATTGAAGTAGCCCTCTGTAAGCATCTGCTCTCTTGCATATTTCAGTCTTCCGAATCCGTACGGTTCTCCTCCGAGCTCCTTCGAAGCCGTCAATTCACTTTGCATAGTTTCAAGAGTATACAGCTCCGTACTGGCAACGGTACCGTTTTTAAACAGCATCTCCATCCATGTGTCATGCAGCTTGTTCAATTCTGCCTTTGAAAGCTTCTGTAAATAATCTCTCGAAACCTTCTCTTCCGTTCCCGAATTGATGCCCGCCTCAAAGAGTTTAAGCAAAAGCTCAAGATTCTTCGCAGGATCTTTTCTGCTGTCATTTAATTCTTTTAATGCGGCTTTTTGGAGCTCGGCTGTTATTTTATATTCATTCTCTTTAAAGAAGTCGATTTCTTCCTTTATCTGTGCAAACATGGGATCTTTGCCATATTCTTTGATAAAGCCCTTATACCAATGAAGCAAATTCAGCTTGTCCACGGCACTTTTAACCGCAAAGTTTCCTTCGCCGTCGCCTCGTACCAGTCCATCAAAACGAAGAAAATCCGCCTGTTTCTTTCTTGCTTCCTTATCGCCATTTTTAACAAGGATGGCATTCTTTCTGACAGCGGTACGTACCGCGAGATTGACTGCTCCCATCGCTCTGACCAGGCTTTTCTCCGATTCGTCCCAGCCGTCTATATTCATGGTTATCACAGATTTATATATTTTATGACTCATGCATATACTGCTGTCATTATCATATTCTCCGATATAGTTTGAGACAGGCACGGTGCATATAGTATCCACTTCTTTATCTCCACCGTTTGTTATACCCTTTCTCAGCATTTCTACGGCACTATCGTACTCTGCTCTTATCTTATCCCATTGTTCATCTATATTCTCTCTGATCAGCCCGTTTCCCCTGCGGATCATATCAGTGATACTTCCGGTCATCATCATGTAACCATGAAGAGTATTCCTGCTGTTTTCGATACGTGTTACAGACTCATATATCTCGACTACAGACTTGCCTTTAAGATTTGCGGTAAAAGGTCCATTCTTCACGAATTCCAACATCTTTCGGAGTGTCGGATCTTCTTCACAGAGTTTTTTAAGATCGACCTTTCTGTAATCACTTAAATATGCAAGGTTATCAAAATACTCCGCTAATTCTTTATGTCCCGCAGCTTTAGCTTCGTCGGAGCGCAACTTGAACGATGCACATATCTCATCCAAAGCCATGCAATAATCATTGGCGCTCTTGAAGCTTTCCTTTTCATAACCCGCACCGAGTCCCTCTATCTCGATCTGCTGCTTAGCCGCAGGAGAGATCATCTCCCACTGATACTTCAATTCGCCCTTCTTACGCTCGACAAAATCCCTGTTGCCTTTCTTCTTGGCCTCTCTCGCAACGGCTTTTTCTATAGTGCTCTTCATTTTCTCATAAAGCGCACTGTCAGAAGTCTTTATCTCAACGGCAGGAGTAGCAAGTATCTTCTCCATCTCTTTCTTTGTAAATACTCCGTTGAAGCCTGCAAAATCACTTACATAACAGGTATCGATAAGATCCTTGTTTACTCTTGAGATTACTTTTTCATCATAATCTTCTTTATTTACAATATTCTGACCATTATAAGTAAACTCGGCTAAAAGTTTTGATTTGACTTTTAACTCGAGCGGCACGCTCTCATCCCAGTAATTCATCATGGTACCGCATGCTGTATCGATTGCGCTAAGCATCGCCTTATCCAACTCGAACTGAACGCCGTACTCCTCTTTAAACCAGTACATTTGGGCTATCTCAAGCGGATTGTTTTTGCTCTTTTTATTATCCTTACTGAATACGAGCCCCTGACCTTCAAGGATCGTGACAAAACCGTTCATTATGGATGCCGCCCAGAGCTTGGTATGACGAAGTCTGCGTGCCTGTTCCACACTTCCGGCCTGTTTTGCGTTCGGCAGCTTCAGATTCTCTTTTTTAAGAATACGCATAGCCTCGTCCATCATTTTGCCGTACCACGATAAATTCTTTTCCGCTTGTCTGCGCTTAAGCTTCCCTGCTGCAGCTCCTATCAGTCCGTTCTTCTTATAGTCCTCGATCAGGCTTTTACCGAGTGCCTTCTTTTCTTCGGGACTTGCATTATAAAGGTCATCAAGGGTCATCTTCTTTATGCCCAGGGCATACATATATACAAACGGTCTTGCATCCATCGGATCTTCTATCGTTATGCCAAAGCCTTCAAAAGTTTTGAGAACATCCTTGTCAGACATATCAAAGAAGTCGACCCAATCAAGCTTCTCCACGAACGGTGTCGGCTTATACTCGGTATCATCTTCGGGAGCCTCTTCTTTTTTTGCCTTTTCTTCTTTAACCTCATCCTCGATGACTTCTTCTTCAACTTCTTCTTCAACTTCTTCTTTAACTTCTTCCTTGGCTTCCTCTCCTTCCGCTACCTCTGCAGCTGTCTCGCCTTCTTCGAATACCATCTCTTCCGGAACAGCCTCAGCTTCCGACTTAACTTCCTCTTTATTCTCTTTGACCTCGGCTTTAACCTTGACTTCCTCTTTGATCTCTGCGGGCTGCCAGTTTTTCTCGACAGTTTTCTCCATGGCAAGTATGTTTTCTATCCTCTTTACTTCCGCAGCATCCGCTTTCTTGGTCTCCTCCTCACGGGCCTTCTCAGCCTCTTCCTTCGTACGGATTTCCTTCATCGGTACAATCTTGTCCAGTTTTGTAAGTTCGGTCCCTGCATCATTGAAAATAATCGGCCGATATCCTACAAGGTTCTCTCCGCCTTCTCCAAGCTTAGTTATCACCACCTGCTTGGTTATTTCCGCCTGTTTTGCTTTATTACGATAGTCTACCGAATTAGCGCCCAGAATATAGCTTTCATCGTAAACATCTATCAGCTCACTCTTTGCATTCTCTTTATATGCAAAACCGCCGGTGTTCGATATATCATAGTGATTAACAGACTTGCCATATATTTTATTCTTCATCAGGATCAACGGGTTCTCATATGCCTCTAAGGCCAGGAAGGTCTCATCAAACTTAGTGGTCAAAGGCTTCAACGCACCACCGGAATACCTCTTCTTGATGTATTCTATGGTAGAATGATCCCCTTTGTTGACGATCATCTTCTTATTCGTGCCACGACCGTCTTGATAATAATGCGGGTTCTCCAATTCATATATCTCGTAATGATCCCCGTTAACAAATACATCATCCATGATCTTCTTGATGTTCATGGCTCTGATCATCTTGTAATTGGAATACATTGTTTTCTTTGCATTTTCTGATGTAAGAGCCTTAGCCAGGGTACCTTGCGCATTTTCATTAAGGAGAGTATCTATTTCCTCTTCCTTTAACTCAAGTTTTTTATAATTGATCTTTTTCGTATTCACATTATGTGCTTTCGTGGTATTGGATATTCCGAGCCATGCAAGATTTATCTCACCGCGTGCATTGAGCTCTAATTTATCCAAAGAATTAACATCCTTCCCCTCTAAGTCACCGAGAAGATTAAGCTCTGTCACAGTCTTTATTATCGCACGGTCTTTCTTGTCGGTTTCGCTGTCAGATATGGCATTGTTCGCTATATTAAAGCTGCGTAGTGTGTTTATCAGATTGATATCACGCGCAAACTTATATTCATTGGTTTTGGACAGATCATCTCTGTACGACCCGCTATATCTCTTTCCGCCGTAACCCTTTACAAATGACACACCCATATCAATTCCATACTTATTTACTGCAGAAGTACGATTGATCCCCGCATGATTCGTGATCAGCTCGGTATATACCGAGAACCTTCTTGCATAATCAGCCGCATACATAAAATCACTTGAGTCAAGCTCCTTTATAGCCTGAAGATCCTTATAATCCTTCTTCTGCGGGAATTTCACTCCCGAAGTCTTGATCCTGCCGATAGCCTTGGCAAAGAATCCGCCGAGCCACTCAAGATTCTCCTTTACCTTGTCCGCACCGCCGTCAACCTCCCCGATCACGGGATGAGACTCCATAGCCTTGACCATCTTCTCTGCATACTCTGCCTTCTGCTCAAGCTTAAGCCCCTTTATCTCGCTTATGCTCATCCCCTCTTCGGCAAGAAGATAAGAGTCGACAAGAAAATCGATCGAAGCTTCCGATCCTTCGACCACGATTCCTGTTTTCTTCAATACATTTCTTTGCTCCGCACTTAAATTCCCGTAATTCATAGATTTAACAACACCTCCTCGATTAAGATATAACAATTCGATCACTTCGTAATCCTGCGCAATACATATAAATTGAGTCGCACATATTACAAAACATAATAGCTTATTATACCTCAAAACCATCCGTTTGAGAAGCAAAAAAAGCGTGGTTTCTACAAAACCACGCTTTTTTCATCTCCAATGCGGGAGATGGGACTTGAACCCACACGTCGTTGCCAACACTAGATCCTTAGTCTAGCCTGTCTGCCAATTCCAGCACTCCCGCACGCGTTTCACACGCACGAGTGATAGTATAGCAAGGCATAGGCATATTGTCAAGCATTTTTTAAAAATATTTTTAATTTTTTGAATTAATGTAATTTATCAGGCCCTCACTCTTGATGATTTCCTGCATAAACGGCGGGAAAGCCTGGCCCTTATAGCTTGTTCCCTTGGTCACATCCGTGATGGTTCCGGAGTCGAAATCGATCTCGACCTCATCTCCGGCCTCAATCTCCTTTGCAGCCTCGGGGCACTCGATGATCGGAAGTCCGATATTGATCGCGTTCCTGTAGAATATCCTCGCAAATGTCTCAGCAATTACGCAGGATATACCCGATGCCTTTATCGCGATCGGGGCATGCTCTCTCGAAGAGCCGCAGCCGAAATTCTTGTTGGCTACCATGATGTCTCCATCCTTCACGCGCTTTACAAACTCGGGATCTATATCCTCCATACAGTTCTTTGCAAGCTCGATCGGATCCGAAGAGTTAAGATACCTTGCAGGGATTATAACGTCGGTATCTACATTATCGCCGTATTTATGTACTGTTCCTTTTGCTTTCATTATTATCCTCCTTATGAAGATCCTTCCTGTTGCTTCGCAAGCCCTCGCATTTGGTCCTAAGGGGTACCGCTTGCGGTGGATTCCTTAGGACATCGAAGGCCGG
>ONVB01000102.1 GCA_900321145.1 uncultured Eubacteriales bacterium
TGAGCGTGTCATGGACTCTGTGCTCCAGCGCGGAGTGGAGACGCTGCTTTGGATGCTAGCGTCAAGACCATACTATGAGCTTCAGGGGGCTTTCAAAGGTAGCGAATTGTCGACAAAGACACTCATTTTCTCATCCTGGGAAATGGTGCCGAGGATGCTGGCAAGTATGATCTCATACGAGGCAGAGCGAAGGACCGTCGGCAAACTGGCCAAGGATTATCAGGACCGGGATGTGCATTACTTTTATACGGGTGAAAGAAGATATCCGTCAGCACGTATGAACTTCTCTGTCAAGAACGGAGCGCCGTCGGCAATGTCATTGTTCTGCCTACTATATCCCTCTGAGTTCCTTACGGATGTATATGATCCGTTAACCTGCATGAATGATGGGCTGACACTTAAGGATATTCAGCGACAGGTTCGCGAAAAGATAGCCGCGAAGCTGGGCGAGACAAAGAAACTTCCAGAGCCAACAGTGGGAAGAGAAGATAAACGCTGGTACTATATCGCACCACTTATGATGGATAGTGCTGAATACGCATACAAATGGCTCGAAGGATATAGGCAAAACTCCGATTATGACGATGATGACGAGAAGTCCAAGCGGCAAAAAGGATTTCAAACGCACCTGATCACATTACAAAATCTTTTTTTCGAGACTCACTATGAGAAAGGCGGAAATCTAGGCAGGAGGCCAGCAGACTTGCTTGATGTCCTGACAGATATGGCTATCGCTTCACCGGCTGTTTGCATAAACAGGACTTATAAACGATATCTCCGAAGGAGAGAGAGCTTCGAAAGCTGGCTTCCTAGCAGGCTAACCAGAGTATTCATCAATCGGATGAATTCACCGGAATCAACTGCGGTAGTAGAGCTCGCATGCGGCAGAAAGTCTGAAGAAGCTCACTGGCAGAATCTTCTAACATATTGTAGGCAAGGAAATCTGCAGGCTGTGTTTGATGAGTATGTGCATTTGATATCCAGCGGGGTTGATCATGACGGGGCACTGATTGAGCAGATCAACAGCCAAATGATCGAGGCGATGGATATCCGCACCACACAGTACAATATTGATACCTTCAACAGCTTTCAGGGGCGCATGCTGGGGCTTAAGGATAAGCCGACTAATATCCGATCACACTTCGCTGTCGCATTCACAAAGGGGGATGGAAAGGAAAAAGCGACTGACCGCAAGAAGGTGCTTCGAAATGCATTTAATTCTCCGTTCAGGCCATTCGTTCTTGCTACTACATCAATAGGGCAGGAAGGGCTTGACTTCCATAACTATTGTCGGAAGATCGTTCACTGGAACCTGCCATCGAACCCTATAGATCTTGAGCAACGTGAAGGTCGCATCAATAGATTTGAGTGCATGGCGATAAGACAGAATGTCGCAAAGAGATACGGTGATATCCGTTTTGAGAATGATATATGGGACGAGATGTTCGAGGAGGCTGCACGTGTAGAAAAAACGAATGGAGCATCTGATCTCATACCGTATTGGGGACTGAAAGAAACCGATGATATGATCAAGATTGAGCGTATCGTTCCAATGTACCCATACAGCAGGGATGGACTTGCATATGAGAGACTGATCAAAATCCTATCATTGTATAGACTGACACTGGGACAGGCAAGGCAAGAGGAACTGCTGGAGTA
This sequence comes from uncultured Eubacteriales bacterium, assembly GCA_900321145.1. Lineage (GTDB taxonomy): Bacteria > Bacillota > Clostridia > Lachnospirales > Lachnospiraceae > Coprococcus_C. Next base: position 1,660 of record ONVB01000102.1, read on the forward strand.
TCTGTTTAAGAATGTCGAAGATACAGAAAAACTCAAGGATCTGTTTATCAATCTCAGCCCTTACTATAAGGAACCAGGCAATTATTCTGTTGGAACTAGACCTCAGCCTGTGATTACAGCAGAAGATTCTGAGACTGAAAGCGAACTAGAATTAAAAAATGAGCCTAAGTGGAGTGAAGCCCCGGATTCATGGGGTGGTGTTAGGAGACGATACTGGGATTATGCTTTGCCAATAATAAAAGCCGCTCATGGATCGGAAGGATCGTTTAGAAATGTTACGACTAGCAAAGAGTATTGGATCAACGGTGCATTTGGGATAAATGGCTTCTACCTTACATGCGAAGCAAAAGCGAATAACGCTGCCGTGTGTTTGTCTCTGACAAATTACGACAGAGAGAAGAATAAATCTGCTTTTGATTACCTCTTTTCTCAAAAGGCTGAGATAGAAGAAAGGCTAGGTGCTGAGCTAAAATGGTGGAGACTTGATAACAAGAAAGCTTCATACATTAGTTATTACGGAGAAGGTATGAACATTAATGACGAGATCACTTGGGAACAAATGGCAGAATTCCATGCGGAATGGAGCAAGAAATTCTACGATGTATTTGTTCCTATTCTCAAGGAATGGGCTCTAATGAGATGAATGGTAATAGAGGAAGAGGAAAGCCATGTCAAATAAGGATAATCCTATAATAGGTGCGGAGTTTCAGGAACAGGTGCGCATCAGGTTTGAGAAGCAATACGGGAAATCGTTTGTTGCAGAAAGGAAGATAGCGATAGGCTTTTACCCTGACAATAAAAAAGATCACAAATTTGATATCGTTGCCGAAGATGAGTCTATGGCAATTGAATGCAAGCGATATACATGGACAGTCACCGGGAATGTTCCTAGCGCAAAGATGGGTTTTACAAATGAAGCCGCTTTTTATTTATCGCTTCTTCCGAATACTTACGAGAAGTACATTGTAATGCTGTACTCATATAATGCCAAAAGAGGTGAGACTCTGGCGGAATACTATTACAGAACGAATAACCATTTGCTAGGAGAGATAAAAGTTGCTGAATATAATCCTGAAACACAAGAGTATCGCATAATAGAAAAAGAGGTCTGAGTATGGATTTAGATAAACTGAGGTCATTTATCGAAAAGCAGTCATGGGTATTTGCCAAGACTTATGCAAACAAGGCACCTCACGAGTATATCGTACGCGGCAGGATCAATGGTATCGACGAAGAATCAATGGTTATTTATGGCGGCAGTGAATTATATTCAAGAGTATGGAATCACGATGCTCTTTTGAGGTCATCCTAATAAGTATATCTTCGTAGATGGACGCCAGTATTGATTATGCGCTATGATGAAGACGACCCATCAACGATACTGAATCGATGCAATTGCGATGAAAATAACTATTCTATTTCTTGGAAGGGAAAAACAAAATGACTACCGCACACTAAGAGGTAGCTGAATCTATCTAAATGGCTAACTCAATCACTTATAGATAAGAGGTGTCAAAAAGTGTCTGCTTCTGCTTTTAACGATAAGGTCACTATCAGTGCTGATTATTACAA
>ONVB01000277.1 GCA_900321145.1 uncultured Eubacteriales bacterium
AGCACATCGATAGCCGGATAGTGATTCTTGTGTCCTAAGGCTCTCGAAAGCACTATATGCCCGTCCAAGATACCTCTCGCGGTATCGGTTATGGGTTCGTTGAAGTCATCACCGTCGACGAGCACGGTATAAAGTCCGGTTATCGAGCCCTCATAGGTATTTCCGGCACGCTCCAAAAGTCTCGGAAGCTCGGCGTAAACCGAAGGCGGATATCCTCTTGTAACGGGCGGTTCACCCGAGGCAAGTCCTATCTCCCTCTGAGCCATGGAAAAACGTGTCAGGGAGTCCATCATCAAAAGCACATCCCTTCCCTGATTACGAAAATACTCCGCTATCGCAGTCGCGGTCATGGCGGCTTTTTTTCTGATAAGAGCCGGCCGGTCAGAGGTCGCTATCACAAGTACCGAGCGCTTCAATCCCTCTTCGCCCAAATCCCTCTCTATAAATTCGCCGACCTCCCTGCCACGCTCTCCTATCAGAGCTATGACATTGATGTCGGCCTTTGTATTTCTTGCAAACATACCGAGAAGTGTACTCTTTCCCACACCGCTTCCCGCAAATATTCCGATCCTCTGTCCCTTCCCTAAGGTCAGCAGTCCGTCTACTGCCTTGACCCCGAGAGGAAGAACTTCGGATATGAGTTTTCTCTTCATGGTATCCGCAGAATCGGCGTCGATCGGATACTCCTCCGACCAGGATATCTCCTTGCCGTCCATCGGTCTGCCTATACCGTCGAAGACGTGCCCTAAAAGCTCGTCTCCGACCTTTACGGACAGCTTGTTGCCCGTGTTCTTCACGGTAGCTCCGAGCCCTATGCCGTCCACGGTATCGTAGGGCATCAAAAGTACCTTGTTATCACGAAATCCGACAACCTCCGACATGACCGTCACACTGCCGTCCTTTGAGGTTATCTCGCACATATCGTTCAGCTTCGCAGGCGGTCCGACCGATTCGACCGTAAGCCCGACAACCTTCGTGACCATACCGAAATGCGCCGTAAAATCACGGTTTATAAGCACTTTGTACTTGTCAGTCTCTATATCTTTAAGCATATGCCATTATTCTTTCTCAAGCATCTTAAATGCGGTGATCAGATTATTTACCTGCACATCCATCGACAGATCTATGATACCGTTGTCCGACTCTATCAGACACTGCCCTTTGTCAAGCTTCGGATCTCCGAATATCTCTAAAGTTATGCTCGGATTGGTGGCTCCCACCAGCCTTTCGTAATTATCGCTTATGTAAGGATAGAGCTCTTCGGCCACCTTGATAGTGAATTTATGGCTCGCATCCTGCTCGGAGAGGGAGTTGTTGATCATATGAAGCATGACAGGCTTATATTCATCGACCAAAATCCCCGTCATCTTCTCTATGATACGGCAGCACGTGTCTATAAGCTTCTCCGAAGCCACAGCCAGCTTTTCCTCCATCTCGCGGTCATAGCTCTCCATAAAGGTCGACTTTTCTTCCTCTATTCTCGCAAGATATGCGTCCGAACGCTTCATGGCTTCCATGTTTCCGTCCGACAGACCCTGATTATAGCCGTCCGAGTACGCCTTTTCTCTTATCTCCTCGGCCTCGGCCATGGCGGAATCTATTATCGAATTGGCTTTGGCTCTCGATTCGTTCAGTATATCCGTGGCCTTGTTCATGGCATCGTCGAGAAGCTCCTCGTTGTCAGGAACGGGAATATCTTCCTCCTCACGCTCCTCGATAGGTCTGATTATCCTGCCGTGAGCATTCTTATCCGAGTCGATTATAAAAGGCTCCGCCGATACCTGCTTTATATTTCCGAAACCGGATTTAAAAAGATTAGACAACTATCTCGTCACCTCCGCCACGCGATATGACAATCTCGCCCGAATCCTCTAACTTTCTTATGATATTAACGATCTTCTGCTGAGCCTCCTCAACGTCCTTGAGCTTGACGGGGCCCATGAATTCCATATCTTCCTTGATCATGGCGGCAAGACGCGACGACAGGTTGTCGAAGATAGCCTTCTGAACCTCCTCGTTCGCATTCTTTAAAGCCACCGAAAGTTCGTTGTTGTCGACCTCTCGAAGTACTGTCTGTATGGATCTGTTGTCCAAAAGAAGGATGTCCTCGAACACGAACATCTTTCTTCTGATCTCGTCCGCAAGCTCCGGCTCGTCGATCTCCAACTCCTCCATGATGTGCTTCTCTGTGCTTCGGTCAACGGTATTAAGTATATTAACGATAGCGTCTACACCGCCGACTATCGTGTAATCCTGATTTACGAGGGATGAAAGCTTCTTCTCCAAAACCTTCTCGACCTCCTTGATCATATCCGGACTCGTACGGTCCATCATGGCTATCCTTCGCGCAACATCGGCCTGCTTCTCCGGTGCCAAAGCACTGACAACGGCAGCCGCCTGCGATGAAGGCATGTAGGAAAGAATGAGCGCTATGGTCTGAGGATGCTCATCCTGTATAAAGTTGAGCAGCTGGCTCGGATCTGTCTTACGCATAAACTCGAAAGGACGGACCTGAAGAGATGCAGTAAGCTTTCCGATGACCGTTCTCGCTCTCTCTGCGCCGAGCGCCCTGTCGAGGAGCTGCTTTGCATAAGCGATACCACCCTCTGCGATGTACTGCTGTGCAAGACAGATCTCATAGAATTCGTCTATCACGGCATCCTTTACATCTCCGGGGATAGTCTTCGTGTTCGCTATCTCAAGTGTCAAGTTCTCTATCTCATCATCCTTTAAGTGCTGGAAAACCTTCGCCGATCTTTCCGGGCCGAGCACTATAAGAAGCACCGCAGCCTTCTGAACTCCGGAATACTTGCTTAAGACTTCCTCATTATCCTTTTCTTCAGCCATTATTCATCACTCCCAATCATCGTTCAGCCAGTTCCTGAGCAATGCAGCAACCGCCTCGGGGTTCTCATCCACAAACTTGTTGATCTGGTTCATAGTCTCCGAACCATCAGAGAATTCAATGTCATCCAAGGTCTGATTCTCCTTCGTTGTCGCGAGCAGAGCTTCAACCGAAAGCTCGGGCTCCACCTCCACTATCTCCTCCGTCTTCATGCTCTTGAATACCACAAACAGCAGAAGCGCACCTATAAGCAGAGCAAGCAGGATGGAAAGTATGCTCTGTACAGGTATCTGCTTGGGCTCCGAAGGATAGAACATCGGTACATTTCTTACTATTACCTGAATGTTGTTTTCCTTCATGCCCGTTGCCTTGGCAAGAAGAGCAACCTCGTCAGCCGGGTTAAGCTCCTCTGTAGGAGCCGAGTTCGCCGCCTTGAACTCCGCAAATGTGGTGCCGTCGAGCTGACCGTTCTCCTTCATCTCATCCTCGTTGTAGATGATATACTTGGTCAGATACATACCCATGGTGGAGTTCGTCATATCCACATCACCGACCGGACTTACAGTCTTCGTGTCGGTGTAGCTTGTTGCGTAAGTCTCCTTGATAAGGTTCAGGCTCGACTGTCCGTTGGCGTTGTCAAGCAGATTGTAATCCGTTATCTCCTCGCCGTTGGCATCGGTTCCGACCACGCCGCCGGTACCGTCCGTATTCTCGGCAAGATAGTAATAATAGGTCTCCTTCGGGCCCGTGTCGTCCTCGTCGTTCGAGTAGTACTCCCTGTTAAATATCTCCTTGTCGGAAAGGTTTATATCAAGCTTTGCGGAAACCGAGATTTCGTCATACTTTCCCGAGCTTACCATAAGGTTCCAAAGCTTGGTGTTATAGTACTCTTCCACCTGCTGCTGCACAAGAAGCTTGTTATTCACGGTTGTGCTTGAGCTTGCGCCCGAGAACAAAAGCTTGCCTTCGTTGTTGATGATGGTGATATTGTCGGTGTCCGAGTTGCCCACGCAAGTGCTTGCGTAATGCGCTATAGTGTTAGCCTCTTCCTGCTTGAAATTCTGGTTCGTGGTAAGCATGATGCTCACCGTAGTCTTGGCTTCGTTCGAGTATATGGTATTGTTGCTCTCCGGGATATTGATCGTAACGGACGCATTCGATACTCCGTCCATATTTCTTATATCCGCAGCCATGGTCGACTGAAGATTGATCTTGGCTTTAAGCCTCTTCTCCGAATCCGTCGTATTAAAGCTGTTGTCAAAGAGCCAGTCATAGCCGGTATTGTTCAGATTAGCACTTATACCGTTCTGACCGAGAAGAAGCCTTGCCTGAGATGCCTGCTTTTCGTCGACATCAATGCTTAAAGCATCGCTCGACACCCTGATCTTGATGGCATTTTCCTCGAGGACATTCGCCGCCTGGGCCGTCGCCGCCGTGTTCTCGAAGGATGCAAGCCTCACATAGGTAGTCCTGTTTAATATCATAAACAGGCCCACCAGGGTGATGATCACCGCTGCCAGGACCGAGAAGAACAAAACCTTCTGCCTTCTTGTATATCGTTTCCAGAATTCAACTATCCGCTGGGGAAGCTGTGTAAAAAAGTCTCTCAT
>ONVB01000104.1 GCA_900321145.1 uncultured Eubacteriales bacterium
GGGAAGAGGTCCGCGTCATAGGAGGAAGCGCAGAGTATCATCCTGTCATAACGGAACGCATCCTCCACTCCCTCGTGGAGGTCATCCTCGGTCAGGTTGGTAACTCCGACCTTCACGCCCTTGGCCTCTAAGAGCTCTTTGAGCTTTAAGGCTGCCTGCTTCGTGCCCTGATCGTGGATTGAAGCGTAGACTAAAGCGACGCCGCTGTCCTCAGGCTCATACTTTGACCAGGTTTCATACTTGTTTATATAAAATCCGATCGGTTCATTTTCAGGAAGTACCGGGCCGTGAAGCGAACAGATATGCTCTATCTCAAGAGCTGCTGCCTTCTTTAAAACCGCCTGTACCTGCGCGCCGTACTTTCCGACTATGTTGAAATAGTACCTTCTTGCCTCGCAGGCCCAGTCATCCGCCTCCGCACCTCTCACTCCGAACTTTCCGAAGCCGTCTGCGGCAAAGAGCACCTTCTCACTCTTCTCATAGGTCATCATAACCTCGGGCCAGTGAACCATGGGCGCAGCGATAAATGAAAGAGTATGGCTGCCAAGCTCCAAGGTATCCCCCTCTTTTATGAGTTCGATCCTGTCACTTAAGTCACGGTCAAAGAAGGCCGATACCATATTCTTTGCGCCTGCGCTCATATAGAGCTTCATCTGAGGATACTTATCCGCTACGGCAAGAAGCGAGCCGGAGTGATCCGGTTCCATATGCTGCACCACCATACAGTCGATGCTTCTGCCGTCTGACGCGGTCTCGATATTTGCAAGCCACTCATCCGTCACATCCGCATCCACGGAATCCATCAGACAGACCTTATCGTCAAGTATAAGATACGAGTTGTAGGCCATGCCGTCAGGCAGCTCGTACTGATTTTCAAACAGAGTGATCTTAAGATCGTTCACTCCAACATTAAGTATCGTGTCCGTTACTTTCTCGTACATTTTATGTCCTCCTGTTATGTATATTGACTTGATATCCTCAAATACTCTATATGCCGTTGTTCTGTTTTCTGAACTCAGCGGGACTGAGTCCCGTATATTTTTTGAACTTGATGTGGAAGTAGTCCACATTTCTGTAGCCGACCATCTCGGCTATCTTGTATACCTGAAGCTTGCCCGAAAGGAGTATCTCCTTCGAGTGTTCTATCCTTATGCTGTCAAGATATGTATTGAAGTTCATCCCCATCTTCTTGCTGAATATCTTACCCAGATACGAGCTGTTGTATCCGAAGAGCGGAGCTATGTTCTCAAGCGTGATATTTGAAGCATAATTGTGCTGTATATAGTGAACCACATCATCTATGATACTGTCTCGTGACGAGTACCCTATAGCGTTCATGATCTTCTCGAACTGCTCGGAGAAGAAAAGTATGATCTCGTAGAGATAGTAGCTCCTTTGTATGTGTCTCGCAACCTCGGAATTATCCGTGAAAGGGATAGACTGAAGATTAAACAGTATGATCAGCTTCTCCTTTATGTTAAGGTACAGGTCAAGCAGAAGATTCTTCTCCTGCTCCACATCCATCGGCGCACTGTAAAGCTCTGTCTGAAGCTTCTTTAAGGTCTCGGCGATCCGGTTGCGGTTAAATGTCTGAAGATGATTCACAAGCGCATCCGTATAAGCAGCTATCAGATTCTCGCGGGAGAAGTTCTCCGCTTTTTTGTCATCCTCATCCTCCGATAACCGGTCGTCATGCATTACTATATGCTGATACTGATCGCAGAAGAAGCGGTGATTGAGCTGATCCAACGCTTCGCCAAAGGACTCCGGTATATCCTCTGCTCCGGCTACGACTCCTCCGCAGGAGATAAATATCGTATCAAGCGGCGAATCCTTCTCCGGCGGAAGCTCACTTTCAAACCTGTTATAGAGTTCCTCAAGCTTCTCTACGGCATGAGAACCTTTCAAGAGTATCGCATTCAGCATACCGACGCTTATCTGTTCATAATCCCTGCCGGCCGGGTTCGCAACCTTTAAAAGCTCCGAGAAATTATACGACATATCCTCCTCGTCATGTCCGTATTTTTCACAGAGCAAAACCTGATAGCAATCCTGTGTAAGCCCAAGCTCTTCAAAATTCATATCCTGCGCGGGAAGCTTCCCGGCCATAAACTCGGCCAAAACTCCCTCCCTGGCGCGCTGTATGTAAAGATCCGTCGACTCTCTCTGACGGTTCTCTTCATCCAGCTCATTTCTCGCCTTGTTTAACGCGTTAGTCAGATCGTCCACATCAACCGGCTTAGTCAGATATGCCGTGACTCCGTAGTTTATGGCAGTTTGCGCATAAGTAAAATCCGAGTAGCCCGAAAGCACGATTATCTTTCCCGCAAACCCTTTTTCACGGGCGTCCTTTATGGCCTCAAGTCCGAGCAGCTTCGGCATACGGATATCTATCATCACCAGATCGGGCGACTGCTCATGCATGAAGCTTAACGCCTCTGCTCCGTTCGATGCTTCACCCGCTATCTCAAAGCCCAAAGCGTTCCAGTCAACTATGGCTTTAAGCCCCATCCTTATGATCATTTCATCATCTGCAATAAGTACTCTGTACATATAACCCCGCCTTTGTTTTCATCATGATTATCATTTGTTCAAATACTTGTATTCCACACTAATCGTCTGTTATTCCGTACTCATTCTTCTGTTCTCTCGTAAGTCGCTGATTCTGAAGTATATTCTTCGCCTTCTCTATAAGATCCTCTGTTGTATAGCGTTTAAAGTAACCGATGCTGACTGTCTGTTCGCCGTTCTCGGCTTCGGTGAAAAACCTGTCGCTTCCCGCATGGTATCCGTAACAGTTCTCAATATATGCCATCTCAACCCAGCTCGCCGTGTCTATAACACTCGCAGAGCTGCCGTTCATTATCACGACAATCCCTTTTGTTTCATCCTGATAAAACTCTGAGGTGTTGACAAAAGAGGTGCAGATCGTAATCTCCGAGCTTCCAAGAAGTTCTCCGGTGCGCACATCGTAACGGTACAGATAGCCCGAATCACTGCTCACAAGAAGAATATCTTTATAAAATCCGAGGCCGGTGACAGACAATTCCGAGCAATCGATTTCATTGATCCGCCTTCCGTCCCTGTCTAAGACTATGATCTTATTCTTGTCCGCCACGGCAAACAGATCTCCGGTGCTTTTTCTCATTGCAAACTCGGGGCGCTCCCAACCCTCCGGCGTTTCGCACTCGACCATCCGATCCGCATTCACATCATATATAAGCAGCGGCTTGCCTTCTATCGCTATAAGCCCGGATCCACTGTAACCCTCGATCCGTCCATAAGCCACAAGATCATCGGGCAAAAATGTCTCCCTTGCTTTGCCGGTACTCAGATCATAGACCTTTAATACATATTTGAACTGCTCCGTCGAGCGATACATGGTTACAATACTGTTTGACACAAGGAGGGGATCAACCGACAGAGTTTCTTCCTGCGGGAGATCGATAAGCTTTTCTATCCTTCCGCTTCCGATCTCTACCGAACAAACTGTACTTACCAAGCTTCCCCGATTCAAAAAATACAGCTTTCCGTTTTCCGATCCGAGGAAGAACACACTATTCACACCACCGTCTCCGACTTCCGCAAGCGGTTCCGAGATCACGGAAGCATCATTGTTAAGATCCACCAGCAACAGGGTTACTTCGGTTTCGTCGATAGCGTAATAAACAGTCGCCAATACATTTTCATCCATATAGCAGCTGATGCCCGGAGTTTCTAAATCCTCTTCAACCGGATGCCAGTCCCCATCATACATGGATGTTCCGTAATAGATGATCTGGCGTCCGCCGGTTTTGCTGACATAGACTCCGTTATTGACTACCGCATTAGTCAGTTCGTCCGTAAATGTATCGGTGAGCAGCACAGCGTCGTTTCCCTGCTCCGCAGCCGGAACAGCAAGTGCTCCTCCTCTGGTGATATAAAGCGGCGTACCGTCACCGTCGATATCACTTACATCGACTATAGAGTCATTTGCATCATGCCGAAAAACAGTTTCACCGTTTGATATGTTATATATCTCACATACATTTCCGCTGTAGTACGCCACTGCGTTCTGCTTGGGAAGCAGGACAAAATCTCTGTTTATCATCACATTATCGGATACGAAAGCGCTCCTCCAGACCTCACTCATGTCGGACGCTTTCATGCATATAATATCTGCACAGTCCGGCCTTAGCAGAGTACGGCTTCCCATCTTCACGCTGCTCTCAAACACGTCACCCATATATATCGACGCAAGGATTTTTTCATCATCAACCCATCTCATGCAGCGTACGTCGACTACTCCGTCTTCATGTTCGATCACTTTATTTGTTTCCAGATTCCATATATAAAGCTTATATTTCAAAAAATCATCCAATGTGCAGTAAGCAAGCTTTTTTCGATCCGGCGAAAGCTCACATTTGCTCACGGAAAAGCCAAATAAACTGTCATCCGAATTCGGGAATTTATGCGTAGATATCCTATGCCCATCAGCAGCATCCAAAACGATCATCGAGGAAGAGAGAAGAAGATATATCCCGTCCTCGCCGGCATGTACTATGCTGTCGTACGAAAAAGAATCATCCTCCTCTATGGTGTAGCTCCATTCGACAGAGCCGTCCCTTACATCCACCACCGATACATTTTTTTCATTTACCACGATAAGGTTATAGTCCGATATCAGATCAAAGCCTCTTTGTTCACCCGGAGCAAAGTGTTTCTTCAGCTTTAGCTCATGAGTGACGGTATCCCACACCATAAGGTTGTCGGATATATCGTTTGCAGCCAGGATCTTGCCGTTATCGGATACTATGATCTTACTGACGATGTTGTTCATGGTATAGTTCCATGCATCACTTATATTGCTGCCATGCTTCGTCACATACGCAAGCGTGGCATCGGTCAGGGCACGCACAGCCTCGGGGGTCACCGGCTTGTCGTCGTTCTCATCCTTCGGCAGCGCAGCCAAAGCAACCTGCATCGCCGTTATACGCTGTTCATTTCCGAACAGTGTCCTCGATTCGCTCGCAAGATAGCGCGAACGGTTCCTCAGCGACTCGGTATATGCAGCCTCTATCTTCCTTCTGCTGTTGAACATATAAGCGCAGAAAGCAAATGCAATAAGCCCGACAAATGTCATGGCCGCCGCTGCACGCCTCACCTTATACTGCCTCTGTCTGTTGATAAGCTCCGAATAGGAGCAGGAAAGAAGCGCACTTGCAAGACGCGTAAGCTCGTCCTTTCTCTCACGCCGCCTGCGCGAGCGAAAGTCGCACGAAAGCGGCTCTAAGGGAATCCTGTACGTATGCGATACTCCGTGTTCGTCAAGCACGGTCCTGTCCTCATGAAGCAGGATATCCGGTATGACATCGAAGGGTTCACCGTCGACCAAAACCGTCAGGATCTGCTGACGCGAGTGTGTTCTTAAGAAGTACTCTATCTCTCTGGGTACCCATGCCGAAGTCTTCGTATTTGTCGAACAGATAACTATAAGAAAGTCAGAATTATCAAGTGCATAAGAAATCTGTTCCGTCAGGTTGCTCGTGATGGGAAGCTCGTCCTTATCTCTGAAGATATGGTTTATCCGCTTGATCCCGGTCTTCTTGCGTATACTCCACGGAACATAAAAATGTTCAAGGCCGCTTTCGATTGCCTCGGCGACCTTGATGTCAATATCAGCGTGCTTATATGAAATAAATGCATTGTAGTGTTCTGTCATAAGCCCAACCTTTATCTGTGTTATCTTTTGATAGCTTTCCTTATCTTTCCGTTCGGATCGGCGATAAGAAGCCTGATCATCCACACAACCAGTCCGAGCACCACAACGGACAGACCTAAGAAGCTGTCGTTGAGCATATCTTCCGGCGCCGGTGTGAAATACTCAGCTTTAAGCTCGATAAACTCAAATATCGCATCCACAAGCCACATAAGCGATGCGCCCCAGAACATAAGGCTTAAAAAGCCAAGCTGCATACGGTCATCCTTTCTTGTATACCAGATCACGGTCGAGACAACCGCAGCAAGAGCAGTGATGAGCAGTGTCATTGTACTACCTCCGTTATCCTTTAAGGCTTTTACTTCTCGGCCTCCGAGTGAGCAGGTCTCTTAGCGATCATTTCGGCAACCGCACACATAGCAGCCCAGACAACCGTTACAAGAAGCGACATGCATACACCAACCGTAGCCATCTCCTTGAACATCTCCATCATATCGGCACTGTTCTCCATGGCAGTAAGGAACGGAAACCACGGAACCACTTCACCATGCCATATATGCTCAAATAACAGGAGCAGAGCGCCGCCCCAAAGCATGGTCGAAAGCCATTTCAGCTTTGTGCTGAGCGGGATCGCAGAAGCAGTCTTAACACTGCCTTCAGACTCACGCTCTTTTTCTTTTTTCTCAACATGTTTCTCCACAACCGTTACGACCGCAGCTTCGGCAGCCGAAACCAAAAAACAAGCCATATCCGTCTCCTCCTTGGTAAAATATGATCAAAATTTCTACCAAGGATTATAACAGATACAGCCTGTA
>ONVB01000105.1 GCA_900321145.1 uncultured Eubacteriales bacterium
ACGAAAACAGGTATATAGAATTCCTGGCGATAGCCACCGTATGCGATGTGATGTCTCTGACGGATGAGAACAGGATATATGTCAGGGAGGGGCTTAAGCTGCTCGCTCACACGAAGAATACAGGCTTAAAAGCCCTTATGAAATGCAACAGCTTAGACGGGAAAAGCTTAAGCGCTTACCACCTTGGCTTTGTGATAGGCCCGTGCATAAATGCGACCGGAAGACTTAAAAGCGCGCAGGAAGGACTTGCACTCCTGCTTGAGGAGGACGAGGCTGCTGCGCTTAAGAGGGCTGATGAGGTGGTACGACTCAACGCCTCAAGAAAGCAGCTTACACTCGAAGGAACTGCCGTTGCTTTAGAACAGGTTGAAAAGGAGCTTAAGGGGGACAATGTCCTTGTGCTTTACCTTCCGGGGCTTCACGAGAGCTTGGCGGGAATAGTGGCAGGCAGGGTGAGAGAAGCCTTTTACAAGCCGGTCTTCGTTGTTACGGACGGTGAAAACGGCATCTTGAAGGGTTCGGGCCGCTCGATAGAAGGCTATCATATGTTTGATGCCCTGACCGAAGTGTCGAACCTGTTAGACAAGTTTGGAGGACATGAGCTTGCAGCGGGCTTCAGCCTGAAGAAGGAAAACTTTGAGGAATTCAGGAGACAGCTGAATGAAAAAGAGCATCTGACTCAAAAGGAGCTGACTCCGGTAAAGTATATAGACGTGCCCATGCCGACTTCCTATGCGAACGTAGCCATCTGTGAGCAGCTTGAAGCTTTGGCTCCCTTCGGAAAAGGAAACGAGAAGCCGCTCTTTGGTGAGTTAAGACTTAATATAAGACGCATATCACTGTTCGGAAATGAGAGGCAGTATGCGCGGATAACCTACGAGAACGAAAAAGGTCTTGCTGCCGAGGGTGTGGATTTTGATTCGGCCTCGCTTATAAGAAGACTTACCGACTGGTTTGGGAAGGATACCGTGGATAATATCCTTTCGGGCTTGCCTAACAGGAGCAGGGTTGATATACTGTATTATCCCGAGATAAATGAGTTTAAGGGAGTAAAGAAGGTTCAGATAAAAACGGTTAACATGAGAAGGAGCGCATAGTATATATGAGCAAAGGGCTTAAGAGGACACTGATCAGGATACTTGTAATTATAGCTGCGATCGCTGCGGTGCTTACGTTCAATTCGATCATGATAGGCGATACCTTCGTCTTCAGGTACGAGAACCTCCTTGACGGGGATGTGAGTATGGAAGCGGAGCCCGAAGAGGAAGGGATTCTCTCCGTCGAGAAGATCGAGAATAAAGACGGTATCATAGAGAATACCTTAAAGGGGATAAAGCCCGGTATGACTCAGGTGGTTTTCAGAGTAAGAAACTCCGCAGGTGAAGATTCGGGTGTTGTAAGCACCTTTTATGTGCATGCCTCGGGACTTATAACCGAGGGAGGCTTTATAGGTACGACCAACAACTTTCATATAATCGGAATAGAGTTTGTCATCTTTCTTTTTCTGCTTTTTGCACACCGTGTATGGCTGTGTATAAAGACATCAAAGAAAAATATGTATTCCTACGCTCTGCCCGGACATATGGGAGTAGCTCTCTTTCTTTTGGCTATGACCATTTTGTTTATACTGATCTCGGTAAGGCAGGGAGCCGTATATTATAAGCTGTATGTGATGACGACCGTTCTGTCGGTCGTGTTCATGCTTTTCTCGCTCGCCGCATTTCCGATCATATTCATCCTTTCGGTGTTTATGATATCGAGTAACATAGCTTTGATAAGGCATGAGGGCAAAAGTCCGTCGAATACACTGGGGATAATATTAGGAGTATTCTTATGTGTCATGACATTCGGGCATTTTTTCATAGAAGCGCTCTTGAAAATGATAGATATCAAGAACCAAGCGCTTGATTATTTTGTGGAAACATCCTTAGGAACCTTTATCTACTCACTGCTGATCTATCTTGAATGCCTTATGGCCAGCACGCTTTTTTGCACGCTCAGGGCACAGCACTTTGTGCCTGCGTTTGACAAGGATTATATCATCATACTCGGCTGTGCGATAGGTAAGGACGGCACACCGACTCCGCTGCTTAAGGGAAGGATAGACAGGGCGCTCTGGTTTGCAAACAGGCAGAAGGAGGAAACGGGTAAGGATATAATCTTCGTTCCCTCCGGAGGGCAGGGAAGCGATGAGGTCATATCGGAGGCACAGTCCATAAAGAACTATCTTCTGGAACACGGAGTGGATGAGGAGCATATACTTCTTGAGGATAAATCTACTAACACGAGAGAAAATATGGCATTCTCCAAAAAGCTTATAGAGGAAAGAAATGAGGACGCAAGCGTCGCATTTTCCACTACCGGATATCACGTGTTCAGGAGCGGCAATATAGCAAGGGGTATAGGGCTTCACGCGACAGGCATCGGAAGCAGGACCAAGTGGTACTTCTATGTAAATGCGCTTATCAGGGAGTTTGCGGCCAACCTTTCGGCCGAAAAACGCAGGCATATAACCAATACGATCTATCTTGCGGTATATGCCATGCTGCTCGCCTTTGCTTCGTACAATGTCTATTAATGAGAAAATATAAAGAAAGTATGGTTTATTGAGGCAAACTGTGGTAAAATATTAAATTATTTTTTGATCGCAAGGTATTTTATATATTTAGAAGGAGTGAGATAAGGATGAAGACAGTTGCTGACTACATTAAGAGTATTCCGGATTTCCCGAAGCCGGGTATAGTGTTCAGGGATGTGACAAGTGTGCTTGAGAGCCCGGAGGGCTTTAAGCTTGCCATGGATGAGATGATCAAGAGGCTTGACGGCGTGGAGTTCGATCTTATCGCCGGCGCTGAGGCAAGAGGCTTTATCTTCGGAGCGCCGATAGCCTACGCTTTGGGGAAGGGCTTTGTCCCTGTGAGAAAGAAGGGTAAGCTTCCGAGGGAGACCGTCTCCATGGCTTATGAGCTTGAGTACGGCACGGCGGAGATAGAGATTCATAAGGATGCCATAAAGCCGGGGCAGAAAATAGTTATCGTCGACGATCTGATCGCTACGGGAGGAACCATAGAGGCTTCGACCAGACTTATCGAGGAACTCGGCGGTGAGGTAGTCAAGGTTCTTTTCCTTATAGAGCTTCCCGGATTAAACGGCCGCGCAAGGCTTGAGAAGTATGATGTCGAAAGCATAGTAAGCTTTGACGGTGAATAATGTAAAATATACGGTAAAGTAAGCGTTCGTCCGTAATATGTACTCGGCAACGATAGCGAGATGACCGATTTTCACAAGGAGTACGGCGGCGCGAACGAACAAACGCTTCTATCGTGAAGTGAGCGCCGTCCGTATGCGACGCAGTGAAATGAGGGTATGCGAGCGTGTTG
>ONVB01000092.1 GCA_900321145.1 uncultured Eubacteriales bacterium
AGCCGTAGCTACGGCGAGTGAGAGCAACGACGTAGGTGGCGATTTAGGCAAGTTATATAGTCGATTTATTTGGAGACGGCTGCACTATTTTTAGCTGTAAGCATACCAGAGAAGCATATAGGCAGCGACCGGTGAAAGCCCCGGAAGGCAGCATATATCGAGCTTCTCTAAGAGCCCCTCACTCTCGTAATGCGTTTCTTTTAATCTCGACAGGACATATACCTTAACCCCCGCTCTTTTTGCCCTGTCACACAATTCCTCAAGCTGACCGTCTGCCGTGTTTACCGTTCCGCTGTGGTAGGTATCAAGCAGCACTGCACTTACATGGGCAGGGATAACCGGAAGAAGCTGTCCGGGAAGCGGTTTTATAAAAAGAACGGGACACGGGGAAATAAGCCTCGTGTCCCTGTTCGGAAGTTTTATTCCGGTTTCTTCTATGCGTGCCGCAGTCTGCCTGTCGGTTCCGCTCAATTCAAACGCCCTGTTATCATACGGCAGATGAGGGAGCATGGAAAGAGAAGGTATACATCTGCCGTCAAATGCGGCATAGCAGCCTCTTATGCCCTTATCCCCCGCCTTTGAGATAAAGTCTACCGCCTTAGACATATTGTCTAAAGCGTTAGACCTCGGATCCTCTATAATATAATTCGTCGCAACAAATACGACCGGAACCTGCGACTCTCTGTGGCAAAGCCCGACAGAGGCCACCGAATACTGCAGTGTATCCGTTCCGTGAAGCACGATGATACCTGCCACCTCACCATCTAAAGCAGCTTCATCAAGCGAATCGCCCACTGCCCGGTTAAGTGCGTTAAAGTGCTCCGCACCTATATTCTCGCTCAGGATAAAGAAAGGGCTTTTGCACACAAAGTCCACATCCACTGCAGGATGCGACTTTTTGTACAGCTCGATTATCCTTGCTTTCTTACTCTCATCCGGAGAGAGTATGCCGCTTCCGTCATCCGACGAGCAGATAGTCCCTCCGGTGAAAAGTGTGATTATCTTCATCATACATTTATCTCCGCAACCGCACCTAAGATATCCTTGTTTGCATCAAGTATAGGCTGTACGCACTCGCCTATGAATTCCTCGGTCTGCTGCGGTGCGCGTCCGACAAAGTTGATTGGTTTAAGAAGCGCCCTTATCTCCTCCTCACTCATGGAGAAGGCCGGATCTGCTGCGATCAGCTCAACCAGGTTGTTCTCCCTGCCATGTACCTTAACCTGCTCGCCTGCCTGCATGGAATAGGTTCTGATCTTCTCATGAAGCTCCTGACGGTTACCGCCCTTCTTTACGGCATCCATCATGATATTCTCCGTAGCCATGAAAGGAATCTCCTTCATGAAGTGCTGCTCTATAACCTTATCGTATACCACAAGTCCGTCCACTACATTTAAGTAGAGGTCTAAGATACCGTCTATCGCAAGGAAGCCCTCCGGCACTGACAGCCTCTTGTTGGCCGAGTCGTCAAGCGTTCTCTCAAACCACTGTGTGGATGCTACTATGGCAGGATTTAAGGCATCCGTCATAACATAGTCCGCAAGAGAAGCTATTCTCTCGGAACGCATCGGATTTCTCTTATAAGCCATGGCGCTTGAGCCTATCTGATTCTTCTCGAAGGGCTCCTCTATCTCCTTTAAGTGCTGAAGCAGTCTTATATCGTTCGAGAATTTGTGGGCCGACATGGCTATACCCGAAAGCACGTTGAGTACTCTCGCGTCAACCTTTCTCGAGTAGGTTTGTCCCGAAACAGGGTAGCAGGCATCAAAGCCCATCTTCTCGGCTATCTTGCCGTCTATCTTCTTTACCGTCTCATGGTCACCGTTGAAGAGTTCGAGGAAGCTTGCCTGTGTTCCCGTAGTACCCTTTGATCCGAGAAGCTTCTGCTGGCTTATCTGGTAATCTATATCCGACAGATCGAGAAGGAGCTCCTGAAGCCAGAGAGTCGCTCTCTTTCCCACGGTTGTCGGCTGTGCCGGCTGAAAATGTGTAAATGCAAGTGTAGGCAGATCCTTATACTTCATAGCGAACTCGGCAAGCTTGCTTATGACATTGATAAGCTTCTTTCTGACGAGCTTTAATGCCTCGCGCATGATGATAACATCGGTATTGTCGCCCACATAGCAGCTGGTCGCACCGAGATGTATGATGCCGGCCGCATCCGGGCACTGTACACCGTAAGCATAAACATGACTCATGACATCATGCCTTACCTCTTTCTCGCGTGCCTTGGCCACATCATAGTTTATATCCTCGGCATGGGCTTTGAGCTGGTCTATCTGCTCCGCGGTAATACGCGGATTGCCCTCGGCATCCTTGAGGCCAAGCTCCTGCTCAGTCTCTGCCAAAGCTATCCACAGCTTCCTCCATGTCTTGAACTTCATATCCGGAGAGAATATATACTGCATCTCCTTGCTTGCATACCTCTCGGATAATGGACTTACATACTTGTCGTTACTCATTTTATGATACCTCCGTATTTATATTGCTTATATTGTTGCTTCTACTTCTTGTCGGCATGTGCATCACTCAGCACCCTCTTAAGTGTATCCTTAAGAATATCCACATCTATCGGCTTTGACACATGGGCATTCATCCCGGCGTCAAGTGCTTTCTTCACATCCTCTGCGAAAGCATTTGCCGTCATGGCAATGACCGGAACGGAATTAAGCTTCGGGTCGTCAAACCTCCTTATGACGCGTGTTGCCTCATGCCCGTCCATGACCGGCATCTGTATATCCATCAGCACTGCATCAAAGTAACCGCCCTTTTTCTTTCTCAGGACGTCACAGGCTTCCTGCCCGTTTTCAGCAGTCTCGACCTCAAAGCCCATCTCTTCAAGCAGAACCTGCGCTATCTCACGGTTCATCTCTATATCTTCCACAAGGAGAAGTCTCTTCCCTGCAAATACATCCTGCTCATCAACGCGCTCATCCGCGCAGTCATCCTCGGTTTCGCAGGGGCACTCCGTTATGATCAGCGGGAGCTTTACATTTACACAGGTTCCTTTCCCGGGGGCAGTATCCACGGTTATGCTGCCCTCCATAAGATCCACGATACTCTTGGTAATGGCCATACCAAGCCCCGTTCCCTGTATACCGCTCACGGTCGAGGTTCGCTCTCTCTCGAAGGCTTCAAATACCTTCGACGCGAACTCCTTTGTCATTCCTATACCGCTGTCCTTAACAGACAGCCCGTACTCTGCTTTCCCCTCTTCGAGAGGTTTCAGTTCATTCAGCTTTACCGTTACGCTTCCTCCCTCGGGAGTAAACTTCAAAGCGTTGCTGACAAGATTTAACATAAGTCTGTTCAGATGATTCTTGTCGCATCGTACAGCGCAATGCTCTAAACTGTCATACTCTACCGTAAAGCTTATGTTCTTTTCCTGCATCTGATTGGCGAACATATCCTTGAGCTGGCTCATAAGCTTTCTCAAGTCGGTATCGGTCAGATCAAGTTCCATCTTGCCGCTCTCGATGCGGCTCATCTCGAGCACATCATTTATAAGCGCCAGAAGTTGCTGACTCGAGCCCTCTATCTTGTCGAGATAATCCTTTATCTCAGGAAGAGTTATATCATCTCTTTTCGCCAGGATGGTGTAGCCGATTATGGCATTCATCGGCGTTCTTATATCATGCGACATATTTGAAAGAAATGCACTCTTTGCCCTGCTGTTTTTCTCCGCCTGGAGCTTGTCCACCTCAAGCTGCTTCTCTCTCTTTATCAAAGAGGCATATACACTGAAGAGAATGAACATGGCAACTATCACGATAGTAAACTGGACAAAACCGTCCGCAAGAAGCGCTCTGCTTGTCGAGTTCATCCGAGTCTCGAGGTAATCCCGTTCCTCTTCGATATCTATTTCCTGCTTCTTTACTCCGGCCTCAAGCATCTCGCCCGTATAGTAGTTACTGAGCTCATTTACCAGTCTTTCCGTCCTCTTATGCATGGACTGCCGCATCCACATGACGGAGGTAAAGAACACTATGAACAAAAACACGACCCAGGTTATGATCGACTTGCCGAAACGGTGCCTCACATCATGCTTGAATATATATCTGAACAGTATAAAACCGAGTATACTCCACGCAGCAAGAATAAGGTAGGACTCAGCGGCAAGTGTCGACAGCGTCCAGATATTCGGGACCAAAAGCGCAAGACAGAACAAAACCGCAGCCGCTATACCGATTATGCCCGTAATCTTTATTTTTATATTTCCGTCCTTTGCCGCCTGCCTGTATGCGGCCGCCGAGGTATAACCATAGGCTATCGCTGCCCCGACAGTGGTTACATCGACTATCCATCCCGTTGCGGTTCTTCCGAAGAAGGTGATGACTGACGAGATGATCATGATAAATATGATCGCATTCTTCGGCGTTCCCGCAGATGTCAGCTTCTCAAAGCCCACCGGCAGGTCATCATCCGCCGAAAGAGAATAAAGCAGTCTGCTCGCCGCCACCATATTTCCTATGATACCCGTGAGTATGCCGCACAGCACCACAAGCCCGAGGAACAGAATCCCTCCATCCCCCGCGCACTCCTTTACCGCATAAAACACCGGCATCGACTCCGTGCCCGAAAGGTTGCCGAGATCCGATATGTATTCGTCCCAGCTCGCAAAGCCCGCCGGTCTCACATATGAAGCCATGAGTATCGGGATAACATAGGCGATCATGGCCGTTACGCAGGCAAGTACCATGAGGTTAAATCCCTTTTTCACCGGGAACTTATACTCCTCTGCCGAGTGCGACACCGACTCAAAGCCTATAAAAGCCCAGGGCGCGAGAATAACTATGTTCAACACCTGAAGCGGCCTTGTTCCCTCTTTGGCAAATCCCGGAGTAAAGCTTCCCGTGTCAAGGCCCTTTGCATGAAGCACAATCCCCGCACAGATTATGATCCCCGCGATCAGTATGACCGCAAACAGCGTCTGTAGTATGCTCGCCGTCTTCTTAAAATGTATGCAGATAAGCCCGCACATAAAAAGCACAGCTATCTCCAGCGCTATCTCTCCGAAGTAGATATCGTAATCAAATATCTTGTAGTGAAAGCCGATCTTTAAAACATCGCCGAACACATTTCTCACAAAGAGAGCGAGCGCCGTTACATTTGCCCAGATTATCGCCACGTAGGTCAGGATCAGAAACCACGCATTCAGGAAACCGTGGTCGTGCCCAAAGGTCATATTTGTATATGAAAATGCTCCGCCCGCGTTCGGATACCTCTTCATCATATAGGCGTAATTGCAGGCGATAAGTATCATAAGAATGCCGCCTACGACAATGCCGATCGACGCACCTATAGGGCCCGCTCCGGGAAGAAATGTGTTCCCCGGCATGACGAAGGCTCCCCATCCGACCGCACTTCCGAAAGCAAGCGCCCATACCGAAACAGGTGAAAGATACGGCTTTAACTTGTTGTCACCAGATAAGCTTTCCATACAAATCCCGTCCCTCAAAAGATCCTGTGCCTGTAAAGCCAAAGAATCCTGTTTGCTGTCAAAATATCCAACTTAAAAATTTTACCACGCAGCATTTTTTTTGTAAACTCTTGTTTTGTGTACATACACAGTCTGTTCAAATCCTAAAAAATGTGGTATCTTGTAGTTTGCATATACTACTTATTACGGAGGGATATCATTATGCTGGTTGATCCAAACGATAAAGTCGATACTGAGCTCGAAAAAAATTTAAAGCTGAATGCAAAAAAGCTTTTGCCTTATGTACCGGTGTGCGTCGTGATCCTGATCATGTTCATCATCTTCAAGTACTGGGATGCCATGACGAACTTTCTCGGGCTTGTTGTAAGCGCTTCTTCAGGCCTGATAATCGGTATGATAATCGCATTTCTGGTAAATATCATAATGAGCAGCTATGAAAATGTTCTGACAAAGCTGTCAAAAAACAAGATGAAGCACGGTATCAAGCGTGTGATAGGACTTATCACTTCGATACTCACTGTCATAATAATCTTGGTCGGTGTCATAGGCTTCGTGGTCCCCGAGCTCGTAAAGAGCGTTTCAATGATGATAACCGCTTTAAGCGACAACCTGCCTAAGATGCTCGAAGAGCTTAAGAACAACAAGTACATCGGTCCCTACGCTAAGGAGCTTTTGAATTCACTTCCCTCTTCGGATAATATAGCCACCACCGTCAAGGGCATGAGCAGCTTTCTCCTGAACGGTGCCAGCGGCGCCATGGGCACCCTGGTCAACTCCGCCGGAGCGATCATAGGACTTGTAGCCAAGCTCGGTATCGGAATCTTCTTCTCGATATATATCCTTATCGATAAGGAAAAGCTTTCGAGACAGTGTACGGGCTTTATCAATACTTATATACCGGGCAACGAGACTATACTCGCACTGTTCAGACTGCTCGGCAAGAACTTTCGCGGTTACATAGTGGCTCAGGTTACTGACGCATGCATACTCGGATGCTTATGCGCTTTAGGCATGACTCTCCTGCGCCTGCCGTATGCCGTTATGTCGGGAGTGATAATCGCCTTCTTTGCTTTGATACCTATAATCGGTGCCTTCCTGGGCATGGCGATATGCGCCTTCTTTATACTTACGGTATCACCGACTCAGGCGCTTATCTTCCTCATATTCATCCTGGCACTCCAGCAGATAGATAACAATATCATCTATCCCCGTGTGGTCGGCAACAAGGTCGATCTTCCCGGTATGTGGGTTCTCGCCGCAGTCACACTCTTCGGCGGACTCTGGGGTATAGTAGGTATCATGTGCAGCGTTCCCGTAACCGCAACAATCTACAAGCTTGTACGCGACAACTACCGCGAGCGTGTAGCCAAAAACAGGGCATCAGCCCCGAAGGAATAACGGAGCCGGTCGCACTTTTACAGGCGTAAAAAAACAGGCTACCAAAAGCAGCCTGTTTTTTGATGTTCGTTTAATTTACTTATCCACCTTAGGCATCTGAGATATAGACTTCTTCAGTTCCTCATCCGTCGGGATGTAGTCATTCATCTCTCTGTCGTTGTACTTCTGATAGGCAACCATATCGAAGTATCCCGTTCCGGTAAGTCCGAATACGATATTCTTCTCCTCTCCGGTCTCCTTGCACTTTAACGCCTCATCTATGGCAACTCTTATCGCATGGCTTGACTCCGGTGCGGGAAGTATACCCTCTATTCTTGCAAATGTCTCGGCAGCCTCAAATACGCTTGTCTGCTCTACGCTTCTTGCTGTGATGAGCTTCTGGTCGTAAAGCTCGGATACCACTGAGCTCATACCGTGATAACGGAGTCCGCCCGCATGATTTGCCGAAGGAATAAAGCCGCTTCCAAGAGTATACATCTTCGCGAGCGGGCACACCTTACCGGTATCACAGAAGTCGTAAGCATATACGCCTCTTGTAAGACTCGGGCAGGATGCGGGCTCTACAGCGATTATCTCATAGTTATTCTCTCCGCGGAGCATCTCTCCCACAAAAGGAGATATAAGTCCGCCGAGGTTTGATCCGCCTCCGGCGCAGCCGATTATAGTATCGGCTTTAATACCGTACTTGTCAAGTGCAGCCTTGGTCTCAAGTCCTATCACGCTCTGATGAAGAAGTACCTGTGAAAGCACCGAACCGAGCACATAGCGGTATCCCTCCTGTGTGGTCGCTGCCTCTACAGCCTCCGAGATGGCACAGCCGAGACTTCCGGTGGTTCCCGGGAACTGCTCGTTGATCCTTCTTCCGACCTCTGTCTCCATGGACGGTGAAGGTGTGACCTTCGCACCGTAGGTTCTCATCACCTCTCGTCTGAAAGGCTTCTGTTCGTAGGAAACCTTGACCATATATACCTGACAGTCAAGGTCAAAATATGAACAGGCCATGGAAAGCGCTGTGCCCCACTGACCTGCGCCGGTCTCTGTGGTCACGCCTTTTAAGCCCTGCTTCTTTGCGTAGTAAGCCTGGGCTATGGCCGAATTAAGCTTATGGCTTCCTGATGTATTATTGCCCTCAAACTTGTAGTAGATATGAGCCGGTGTGTCGAGCTTCTTCTCGAGACAGTAAGCTCGTACAAGCGGTGACGGGCGGTACATTTTATAGAAATTCCTTATCTCCTCGGGTATGTCGAAGTATGTGGTCGTATCGTCAAGCTCCTGTGCGGCAAGCTCGCGGCAGAACACTCCGGAGAGCTCATCGATGGTCATGGGCTCTAAGGTTCCGGGATTTAAAAGCGGTGCCGGCTTCTTCTTCATATCGCCGCGCACATTGTACCACTGCTTCGGCATCTCGCTTTCTTCGAGATAGATCTTGTATGGAATCTTGTTTTCTGACATAGTGTTTCCCTCCTGTAAATATGAGTTTTTTGGGACAAAAAAACCTGTCCCTTCAGTTAGTTACTGCCGGGACAGGTATCAATTCAACCTGCGGTGCCACCCTGCTTGATGTAATAACACATCCACTCATTGCATACTTTCATATGCCGGCTTTGATAACGGAGGCCTCTCCGTCTTCCCTACTATGATTTCAGGTCGCCCTCAGAAGTCCATTCGTACAAGGTATCTTTACCGCAATCCCACCGCCTGCAGCTCTCTTGAAAAAGCTTAACCCTGCCTACTACTCTTCCTCAACGGTTTATGTGACTTTAACACAATGAACACCCATTTGTCAACCACGTTTTTCTTCGAGCCTGTTGATTATCGTTTCATAATCTATTTCCTGTACGGCATTCTTAAGAGCATCGAACAGCTCCTTTTCATCCATATGCCTGATTCCTTTTGGATTCGCTCAGAACAAAATAAACTATAAGGAGCATTATCAGTATGTGGTGTATGGATAAAGAATTTTTAAGGAATAATTAATCATTTCTTAATTGACTTTATATGATGAGATTGATAAACTGATAAACGTTTTAAACAATACATATACTACACATTTATAGGGAGACTTGCTATATGAACAGCGATGAGTTTTTAAAGGAACTGCAATACAAGCTGAGGGGACTGCCCGATACAGAAAGGGTTAATGCGGTACGATTCTTCGAGGAATATATCCACAAGGCTAACCTTTCGCCGGGGACGGATGTGACCACGATATGCGGTACGCCCGAGGAGGCCGCAAGGCAGGTTATGTCGGGAAGCATAGACACCAGATCGATCAAAAAGAGTGTGCGAGCACACGAAACCAAAAGTCAGCGCGAAGGCAGACACAACGGTATCATAGGCATTTTGGTAGTCTTAGGGATCCTGATAATCGGTGCGGCCGCCCTATTCGGAGTGTTCGGTCTCGCACTTGACCTGAGCCACTTCAGACTGTTTAAGGCTTCCAAAAGAGAAACCGGCACTATCACTCTCGAGGATTTCAGATCACTCGATGTAAAAACCGACGCCGCTGCCATAGAACTGGTATCAGACAGCGATTCATACTATGTCGATTACTCACTCATAAATGATGATATAAAGATAGACAACAAAGACGGCCGGCTTACCTTAGAGCACAAAAACCA
This sequence comes from uncultured Eubacteriales bacterium, assembly GCA_900321145.1. GTDB lineage: Bacteria > Bacillota > Clostridia > Lachnospirales > Lachnospiraceae > Coprococcus_C. The sequence continues at coordinate 9,460 of ONVB01000092.1, forward strand.
TAATCTCTTCGGTTTCAACTTAGGCGACGACAGCTTTATCAAGGTGCATGTCCCGAAGGGAGTTTCATTTGATGATATAAAGCTTACGGGTGACACCGGTGCCGTGAAAATGAAGGATATCTCCTGCTCAACCGCATGGCTTGAAGCCGACACAGGCACAGTCACCCTCGAGAATTCCACAACAGGCGATGCAACCCTCACCACGGATACAGGTGCGGTACATGTTACGAATTCAACGGTTGAAAAGTCACTTAACGCCGAGGCTGACACCGGAAGCATCAAGCTCATCGATTCGACTCTGAACGACATAGTAGTCGATACCGATACCGGTTCCTTTCATGTAAATGGTACAGACTTTAACACCATCGAGGCAAACCTCGATACCGGAAGTATAAACATAGAAGCCCCGGGCAGCCGCGATGATTACAGCTTAGAACTCGAGACCGACACCGGAAGCGTGAAGATAAACGGCAACAAAGAAGGAAAGAGCCTCGACCAGAAGGGGGATACGAATAAGAGTATCAAGGCCGAAACCGATACCGGAAGCGTGATCATAGACTTTCAGTAAAGAAAAACAGGTGCGATCAGATTCGCACCTGTTTTTTAGCTTCTTCGCTGCTTTTATTCTCGATTATTCCGCCGCCGAGGACATAATCGCCGTCGTAGAAAACCGCCGACTGTCCGGGCGTCACTGCCCTCTGCGGTTCATCGAAGATAAGCATCACATGATCATCATCTATGACCGTCATCTCGGCCGGCTGTTCCTTTTGCCTGTAACGAAGTTTGGCCTTAAGCCTTATCTTCTCTCCTTCCTTCGGAGCTTCTCCGGTGATCCAGTGGAAGTCTCGCACATGAACCTCTCTCTCGAACAGGTCTTCATTGTCTGACAGGACAACCTC
>ONVB01000107.1 GCA_900321145.1 uncultured Eubacteriales bacterium
CTTCAGCTGTCTGTCTCCCTTATAAAAGGAATAGGAAATAAACTGCATGATCGCATCCGTTGCGAAGAATGCGATCAATACAAACATTATTATTTTCAGTACAATGTATGCAATGTTCACCTTTTTCTTCTCCATAAGATTATTTTCCGCCTCTTTGCTTCAGCAATCAGATAAGTTCCTTCCTGTTGCTTCGCAGTGTGATCTGCGTCGCTGCGCTCAGGATGACAACGTGGCATCCGGGCTGTACTCAATACCCCTCCGCTCTTCTCTTTCTTCGTATCTCGATGCGCTTTAACGCGCCCTCCCACTCGGCCTTCTCGGTGTCGGTTATCGTCTCAAGCCTGTACTGCACGGGAACCGGTCTTCCGTCCTCGTTTACGCACACCTCGGTAAAGTATGCCCTGTTTATAACCTGTCTGTTGCCGGTCTTTCTGTCCTCGACGTAGACATCCACCCGCACCTCCATGGATGAGCGCCCCACGTAAGTCATGCGCCCTATGATCACTATTATCTCGTTGATAAATGCGCCCTTTTTGAATGTAAGGTTGTCCACAGCGGCAGTTGTGACATACGAACCGCAGTGCCTCGTAGCCGTGATTCCCGCGACCTCGTCCATCCACTGCATCAGCCTTCCGCCGAAGAGTCTTCCGCTTCCGTTTATATCTTCATACTGGATACACTTCATCCACTCGGTATGTGAAAATTCAACCGTTCTTGTCTGCTCGTTCATAGATAACCTCCATACAGCATTAAGATTCTTCGGGCCTGCGCCCTCAGAATGACACTTTAATATTCTTCGCTTCAAGCTCTCCTCAGGATGACATCGTATCTTTCTAAGGAGCTCCCCGGATGAAAAAACTCACTTTGCCTTGCCGTTTTTTCAGATGAATATATTATAACCGCGCGGTTCTTTTTGTCAAAAGAAAAACCGCAATCGTTATGACTGCGGTCTTAAGAAGCTGGGCTACCAGGACTCGAACCTGGAAATGCCGGAATCAGAATCCGGTGCCTTACCATTTGGCGATAGCCCATTATACCGATGCATATCTTAAAAGATGTGCAACAAACGGTATTATATATTATAATCGATAAAAATGCAAGCACTTTTATCAATTCACGCGGCAGAGAGGATTCGAACCCCCGACACATTGGTCCGTAGCCAAGTGCTCTATCCAGCTGAGCTACTGCCGCAACGGATGATATTCTACTCCATATCATCGCAAAAGTCAATGATTTTCGTACTGTTTATAATAGTTTTTTCTGAAGCGCACACCGTGACTATATATTCACCGTCCATATACTCCGCATAACCATAGCCGGGAACGGTCTCCGGTTCGGTCACATCGAAGCTCTTAAGCTCCTTCTTCAGCCCATATCCGAGAAGCTTTAGGTAGCTCTCCTTCCTTGTCCACACTCTGAAGAAGCGCTCGGCCGCGGCCTCATCGTAGTCCCTGCCGTTCAGGATATATAAGAGCTCATTTTCGGTAAAAAATCTCCCGGCCACATCCTTATCGCCTGCACGGAACCTTACTTTCTCCACATCGATACCTACGGGCTCATCCCCGTAAGCGATCACAGCCATCTCACCCGAGTGTGACAGATTGAAGTAAAAGTCCTCATGTCCTTTTATAAACGGTTTTCCCTCCTCGGTCCTGCCTATCTCTATCTCCTCGGGGCTTAAACCAAGCTTCTCCTTTGCAACCTCGGTGAGCAGCAACCCGGCAGCGAGCGAAAGTCTCTTTCCGTCCTCGAACTTGAGTCGCAAAACCGCTTCTCTCCTGTCGGCATCAACAAAACCAAGGAGCTCAGTCATGTTGAGCTCCTTGATCTCATCTGCTGTTTTGATCCTAACGCCAATCAAGCTTCCAACTCCGCAAGTACGTTGAAGAGGATCGAAACTTCCTTCTCCTTTGCGGTTTCAAGATAAGTCTTGAACCTTGAACCGGCCTCGATATCATTTGTTATAGATATCCTGATAAGAAGATTTCTTGCCGCGAGGATATTGTCAACTACGATCTTATATGAATCAAGTGTCTCCTGATTGAACTTCAGTGCTCCGTGGGACATCATATATTTCAGTCTCTCAAGCATGAGAACCTTGTGGTCATACATTACATGAAGCGCTCTTATATCAAAATCAGGCTCCTCGGCATGGATCTGCTTGTCGATCTGTGAGAGCACCTTGTCATAAACCTTGATACCGAATACGGTATCATCGAAACGGTTCCTCATCATACGGAAATGATCCTTGGTATCCTCTGAGTTAAGGTACTCACGGAGAGTGGTCTTTATAAGCTCAAGGTCAAGCTCGTATACCGGCGACTCGGTGTTCTTGATGATAACATAGAGACCTCTTACGCCCTTGTAATCATCCTTGAACATATGGTCTTCGGAAGCGCTTATAACCTCATAGCCTCTCTCGATATCCTTGAAGGATACCGTATTGTGTGAATAGCGATCCTTGAAGGTAAAGTCTCCGGTGTAGAAGTACTCGTTATCCCTGTTGTATCCGTAGATGAAAAGCTCGTGAGGGAACTTGTAATCAACCTCTGCATCACAGAGGATCTTCGCCTCATCGAAGACACCGTATACATAACCGCCGAGGTCGATAGTCTTGATAATAAAGTCGATTATGTTACCGCAGTAGCTTGCGATCTGCTCCTTGGTGAGAAGTGAGAACACAAGGTACGGGCAAAGCTTCAATGAGCTTGAACCCGGCATCATATCCGCAAGGAGCATCTGATCTCCCGTGAATATCTCCTGTATATCATAGCATCTTAACTGGATATAATTGCTGAAAATCCATTTCTTAGCATTCTCATCATCAGATAATATCGAAAAGAGAGTGGCATGCCACTGCCATGATGTGATGAGAGGATATGTGACCGGTAATCTCTTCTTGTCTTCTGCCATTTCTACCTACCTCCGAATTAAGCTAATTTCTTCTCTA
>ONVB01000147.1 GCA_900321145.1 uncultured Eubacteriales bacterium
GTGCATGCGCTCCTGAATAAGCTTTCCCACGTGATATATATATTCCGACCTCAGACCGAAATCATCTACCATGGCTAAGGAAAGTCTTGAATAGTCATATCTTAAGTCGTTCAGGTAGAGGTAACCGCCCTGTGAGACAGTGAAGAATGAAGCAAAAAGTCCGTCAAGCTTTTTCTTTCTGTCAGAGGGGATGGTTTCTATATTCGGCTTTTCACTTACCGAGGAGCTTACCGACGACTTCAGTGAAAACGGAGATTTCTTTGCCTTTGTCACCGCTTTGTTCTCGACCATCTGTGCCTCGGCTTTTTCATATACAGAGCTGATCCCGCCATCCCTGTCGGGATCGTACACAGCCATGCCGCAGGCAACGACCGGTCCCGAGTGCATAAGGCCGTTTACTCTTGATTCCTCGCGAAGCTCTTCAAGCAGCTGGTCGCGTATCTTATAGTCGTTGTCGGAAAGAACCGCGACAAATTCATCTCCACCTGTCCTGAACACAGGGCTGTGCTTGAAGGTGTTGCATACCATGCGGCAGGCCTGCAGGATTGCCTCATCGCCGAGACTCTGCCCCTTCGAATCATTTATAAGCTTTAAGTCGTTTATATCACACATTACCACGGCAAATTCGGTGTCATGCCTGCCCAAGAGGATCTTGCCGTCGATATCCTCGGAGAAGTCCTCGAAGGCTTGTCTGTTCTTGACTCCGGTCAGTTCGTCCATCTTTGCCAGGCGTCCGACGGAACGAAGGGTTTTCTTGGCTTCCTCTCTCTCCTGAGATTCTGCTTCTATATTTTCCATGCAGCATACTATATGCTGACGGTCGTCGCACAGCGTATAAAGCTGTCTTGTATGTATGATCCGGCCGTCTATTACCAGCCGCAGACGGGTGGAATAGGAATCATTTACAGACAGGTACTTTAAGATCTCTTTCCTGTCATGGATCTTTATCGCGTGCATAAGGTCTTCGGGATGAACAAAAGTATGGGCGTTCTCCCGGGCCAGGGCGAAGAAATCAAGCCCTATCGGAGGAATGTCAAGTCCCGTAAGCATGCGCGGAGGGACAAACACAGTGAATTCGCCCGTTTCGATGTCCACGTAGTACAGACTGTCAAAGTGACGGGCAAGAGAAGTTGATATCTGGTTAAATGCTGTCTGATCGATCCCCATTTTCATCGCTCCTTCCTGATCGATTACCAATCCCCATTGTTTCATCGTGAAAAAGACTGCAGATACTGACATTTTAACTCTTTGATTGTTAGAATTCAACGGTTATTTATAGCTTTTTACGGTGTATATGCACTCTTTCGCATCACCTCGATATAGCAATTTTTTGCTTGAAAACTGTGGTGATTTATAGGATAATAGAGTAATTAAAATGTATTTCAAACGGAGGGCTTATGATAGAAAAAATCAAGGTTTTTTTCTCTAAGGCAAAGCCTTTGGAGGAGAGAGTATTCAATGTGGTATTGATCGTCGGTACCCTTGAGGTGCTGGTCTCTTTTTTCGTCACGTTTTTTGAGGGACTGTCAACCTTTGCGAGCATATGCACGGCCGTGGACATGTTTTTCCTTATCTTTTCATTTCTGCTTGCTCATGCATTCAACAGGATGGAACTTGCCAAATATGTGCTGTGTTATTTCCTGAACCTGATCCTCTTGCCGACCACATTTTTCTCGTGCGGAGGCATAGATTCGGGTATGCCTCTTTATATGCTGGCCGGTCTCTTTCTTGCCATACCCTTACTTACAGGAAAAAGTAAATGGATCTGCCTTTTTATATCTTTGATCTGGGAGTGTGCCGTGATCGCCTTATCCTATGCATTTATGGATGGCGCAAAGTTCAGCATAGATCTTGGTTTCGAGATCCTGACTAAGCTCACACTGGAGTCGAGGGTACTGGATATGGTGATGTCCTTCTTCCTGGTGGGCCTGTCGCTCGCCATCATGATGAACCTGATCATTTCATCCTTCCAGAGGGAACGTGATATAAGCGAGGAGCTTCTTGAGCGCCTGGACGATCTGTCGAAGAAGGACGGACTGACGGGGCTTTACAATCGTAGAGAATTCTTCACACGTCTCGATAAGAATACCGAAGAGATGTTCATGAAGAGCAAGGGCTACTACATAGCCATGTTCGACATAGATCATTTCAAGAAGATAAATGATACCTACGGCCATGTGTTCGGCGATATAGCTTTAAAGACCATATCCGGCCAGCTGCTTTATTCCGTGGATGAGGAAGTGTCGGAGATAGCGGCAAGGTATGGCGGTGAGGAGTTTGTATTCCTTTTCAGGGCCATAGACGATAAGGGTGCCTTCAAGAGGATA
>ONVB01000108.1 GCA_900321145.1 uncultured Eubacteriales bacterium
GGCCGGCACCTCAACGCTTCGCATTGAGGTCTGCGTCGCTTCGCTCAGGATGACACTGTGTCATTCTGAGGGCGCAGCCCGAAGAATCTTTTTATTTACAGTTCACATGGGCAGCTGATCTTGCCGGTGATAGCAGATGCGGCAGCAACAGCGGGACTCGCAAGATAAACCTCGGAATCCACGTGTCCCATACGCCCTACGAAGTTCCTGTTGGTAGTGGACACGGTTCTCTCTCCCGCAGCCATTACACCCATATGACCTCCTAAGCACGGTCCGCAGGTAGGAGTAGAAACAACAGCGCCTGCCTCTATGAATATCTTAGTCAGACCTTCCTCAAGCATTTGCAGATATACAGCCTGGGTTCCGGGGATCACTATGACTCTCACTCCCTTTGCAGCATGTCTGCCCTTCATGATCTCCGCAGCTATCCTCATATCGGATATGCGACCGTTTGTACATGAACCGATAACAACCTGATCTATCTTTATGTCTCCGACCTCATCTATGGTCTTCGTATTCTCCGGAAGATGCGGGAAGGAAACCGTAGGCTTTAAGGTCGAGAGGTCTATCGTATACTCCTCATCATACTCGGCATCCGGATCTGCCTCATACTTTGTCCACTGCTTTGTCGAGTGCTCCTTCATGTATTCCTCGGTAAGCTCGTCAACCGGGAAGATACCGTTCTTTGCTCCTGCCTCTATAGCCATGTTTGCTATAGTAAATCTGTCGTCCATGGTGAGATTCTTTATGCCCTCTCCGGTAAACTCCATAGAGCGGTACAGCGCACCGTCCACACCTATCATACCGATTATATGAAGGATAACATCCTTACCGCTTATCCACTTTGCCTTCTCGCCTACTATATTGAACCTGATTGCCGAAGGCACCTTAAACCACGCCTTGCCCGTAACCATACCTGCTGCCATATCCGTGCTTCCGACGCCTGTCGAGAAAGCACCGAGTGCACCGTAGGTACAGGTATGCGAGTCCGCACCTATGCAGGTCTCGCCCGCTACTATAAGACCTTTCTCCGGGAGAAGTGCATGCTCTATACCCATTGCACCTACATCGAAGAAATTGGTGATTGAATTCTCACCTGCATACTCTCTGACACATTTACAGTGCTCTGCACTCTTTATGTCCTTATTCGGGGTGAAGTGATCCATGACAAGAGCTATCTTGTCCTTGTCAAAAACCTCCTTCTTCTTGAACTTCGAAAGTTCTTTTATCGCAACCGGTGAGGTCACATCATTGCCAAGCACGAGATCTAAGTCCGCCTCGATCAGCTGACCGGCGGTCACACTCTCTAAACCTGCATGCTTAGCGAGAATCTTCTGAGTCATTGTCATTCCCATGGGATTTGTCCTCCTTTTCCAAACTTTCAACAGTATAGCTTTTTTCTGTTTTTCTGTCAAATGATATGATATAATTCCGATGTTGACCGCCCCCTCAAATCTGGTCACAGAGAGGAGGTATGTTTCTTGTGGATCTGCTAACTAACTTTTTTGTTTCTGTCGGAGCAGGTATAGTAAGCCACTATATCTGCAAATGGCTAGACAGTAAACACGGCGGCAATTAGCCTAAACGATGCTCGTATCGTCAAACGAGAAGAACCCCCGATAGCGGCAACTATCGGGGGTTCCTTTGTTTCTTGTTACTAACTAACTTTTTAGTTCGGAATGATTATAACACATTTATCACTTATTATTCAAGTATTAATAATTACATCATACCCATTCCGCCTCCCATGCCGGCTCCCGGCATAGCAGGTGTATCTTCCTTGATATCGGCTACAACAGACTCTGTTGTGAGAAGTGTTGAAGCGATAGATGTTGCGTTCTGAAGTGCGGTTCTCGTAACCTTAACGGGATCGATGATTCCATTGGCTACCATATCTACATACTCCTCCTTGTATGCATCGAAACCGATTGCATCCTTGGACTCCTTAACCTTGTTTACGATAACTGCGCCCTCAAGACCTGCATTGACAACGATCTGTGAAAGCGGAGCCTCAAGTGCCTTGCATACGATTGCGGCGCCGGTCTTCTCGTCGCCCTCAAGCTCACTTGCAAGCTTCTCTACCTTCTTGATAGCGTGAACATATGCAGATCCGCCGCCTGCGATGATACCCTCTTCAACAGCCGCACGGGTTGAGTTAAGAGCATCCTCTATACGACGCTTAGCTTCCTTCATCTCAGTCTCGGTAGCTGCGCCTACGCGGATAACGGCAACGCCGCCTGCGAGCTTTGCAAGTCTCTCCTGAAGCTTCTCCTTGTCGAACTCTGAAGTTGTCTCGGCAAGCTGTGTCTTTATTACAGCAACCCTGTTCTTGATGTCAGCCTTCTTGCCGAGGCCGTCAACTATGGTTGTATTGTCCTTTGTTACCTTTACAGACTTACATCTTCCGAGCTGTTCCATGGTTACTTCCTTAAGGTCATAGCCAAGGTCGTCGGAGATAACGGTACCGCCTGTAAGGATTGCGATATCCTGGAGCATTTCCTTTCTTCTGTCGCCGTAGCCCGGAGCCTTAACGCCAACTACCTGGAAAGTTCCGCGGAGCTTGTTCACGATAAGGGTTGTAAGTGCCTCACCCTCGATATCCTCAGCGATTATAAGAAGCTTCTGTCCGCCCTGAACGATCTGCTCAAGAAGAGGAAGGATATCCTGTATATTAGAAATCTTCTTGTCAGTGATAAGAATGTAAGGATCTGAAAGCTCTGCAACCATCTTCTCCATATCGGTTGCCATGTAAGCTGATACATATCCTCTGTCGAAC
>ONVB01000111.1 GCA_900321145.1 uncultured Eubacteriales bacterium
GTATCACTCATCGGCCTCTTCCTTCTCCTGCTTCTTAAAAGAAAATGCCTTGTTGAACTTATCATCGTCAAAGAAGAATATGACCATGACCGCAAGAAGGATAAGGGAAACCGTAAGGAAAATATCCGCCACATTAAATACCGGGAATTTGATAAGCGAAAAGTCCAGGAAGTCGACCACATAACCCTTTACCGCACGGTCTATCATATTTCCGATAGCACCGGAGATCAGGAACAAAAGACATACCCGAAAGAAGAAAAAGCCTTTCTCTCCCGCGACTCTCGCATATACATACATCGCAAAAAGAAGCACGACCACCGTAAAAGCGAGGAAGATATATCTTCCTCCCTTGAAAGCGCCCCAGGCCATGCCCTCGTTTCTCACATAGGTTATGTTGAACACTCCGTCTATAAGAGGCTTTGAATCGCCTACCTTATAGGTAGAGGTTATGATAAACTTTGTTATCTGATCTACCGCGGTCAGGATTGCCGCGATGAATACGGGGATTATATACAGTTTTACACTTTTCATATCTTTCATCTTTCTTTTTACTGCCAAATGAATATAGCATCCTGTTCGGATGCTATATCATGATTATCTCTTTCTGTCTTTCTTTGTTTCGAACTTGCTCTCGCCCTTCTCACCTTTTTTCCTCGGCTGGGCGGTTCCGTCAAAAGGATTATACCTGCCGTTGTTCTTGCTCGGGTTGAACGGATCTACAAAGTTCTCGCCTGCCGCAAGTCCGGAGGTGTAAACAGCGCTTGTGCTGTTCTTGTCCGCAACATTTCCGAAGCTTGATCCGGGACCTCCACCGAGACCTAAGTTCGGATCTCTCATCTGAGGATCTCCGTCAAATGTTCCGAAGGCAGAATTATCTGCCGCACTCGGCTGAGAGGATGACACCGCACCGCCCGCAAGAAGTGCAAATGCTCTGTCGTCTATATAGGACTTGGGGTCGAAATCCGTCTCCTCCATGAACTCAAACTGCTTCTTTATCATGGTCACGAAGTTGGACTTATAAGCAGCATAGGCTGTCTTAAGCTCTTCCATCTCGATCTTGATGGCCTCAAGTCTTTCCTCGGCATCTCCGAGGATATTCTTTGCCTTGTTTCTTGCCTCTATCTCTATATTCTTTGCTTCGTTGGTAGCCTTGGACTTCTTCTCTTCCGAATCCTTTTCAGCGAGCAAAAGAGACTTTTCAAGCTCAGCCTCCTTTGACTGATAAAGCTGAAGCTTATCGGACAGAACGTTTACCTGCTCCTTTAACTCCGCGTTTGACTTGTAAAGCTTTGCGTAATCACGCTGAACTTCATTGAAGAATCCCGTCACATCCTTCTTGTCAAAACCAAGACCGACATGAAAATTCTTCTGCTTTATATCCATAGGTGTAAGCATACTATTCTATCCCCCCTCAGGTTCTTTAAGAAAGACTCGGTGAAACTGCCTCGCTCAAGATCTCGTCTCTCAGATCGCCCGTTACTTCAATAGTGTTCGGAGCCGCAATGAAGATATTGTTGGAGATGGGTGAAAGCGAACCGCCCATCGCATAGCTTGCGCCGTATACTATATCTATAACACGCTGAGCCAGGGATAACTCCATGCCTTCCATGTTGATCACTATGGTCATACCGTTGTTAAGGAAGTCCGCAACCGTCTGCGCATCGCCAAGATCTACCGGTCTGATAACATATACTTCTCCGGCAGGCTGTACTGTCTTCCTCGGTCTTGAATTTATATCTACAAGCTTATTAGATGCAGGTGTGTAAGTTCTCTTCTCAGGCTGTGGTGCAGTCTGTGTATACGACGGCTTCGGCTGATAAGAACCTGCGGACTGCTGAGGCTGTGCAGTATAGCTGCTCCTTGACGTCATGGATGTTGATGAGGTAAACGGCTTGGAAGAAGAAACCGGTGCTGCAGCCGGAGTCTCGGCTGCTTTAGCCGCATTCCTCTTGGCAGCCTTCTTCTGCCTCGTGTATTCATCATCGTCATCGTCGTCATCAAACAGATCGTCGTCAAACTCGTCATCATCGTCAAGATCTTTAATCTTGAAAAAATCCAAAAAGCCCATGATCTCTCTCCTCTTTATATACTATAATTTCTCTCACCGAATATCGCGGTTCCGACACGAACGATGGTTGCACCTTCTTCAACGGCGACCTCGTAGTCATTCGTCATACCCATAGAGAGAACATTCATATCGACATTATCAATGTTTTTCGATTTGATGTCAAGTGATAATTCGTTCAATTTACGAAAATGAACTCTGTTATCTTCGGGATTTTCCACAAAAGGCGCTATGGTCATAAGCCCGTCCACTTTGACATGCGGAAGCTTCGATATCTCCCGAACAAGAGGAAGAACCTCTTCACAGGCAAGTCCGAACTTACTCTCCTCCCCCGCAACATTTACCTCAAGAAGAACATGACATATACAGTTCTTCTTTCCTGCTTCCTTTTCTATAACCTGTGCAAGCTTTAAGGAATCCACCGAGTGTATAAGCTTGACCTTGTCAACTATATACTTTACCTTGTTTGTCTGAAGGTGGCCTATGAGATGCCAGTTGACCGGCGTAGATACCGTCTCGTACTTGTCGTCAAGCTCCTGGACCTTGTTCTCACCAAACTCCTTCACTCCGTGCTTTATAAGCTCCTCTATGTCACTTAAGGGCTTTGTCTTGCTCACCGCTACCAAGGTTACGCTGTCGGCGTCGCGCCCGCTTCTTTTTGCTGCAGCCTTTACGCGCTCAAGCACACTGTCATAATTATCGCATATCATTTTCTTTCCTCCGTAATTTACTTTACACTACCGATCAATACAGTGTCTGGTCTTCCGTAACCTCCGAGGCATTCAGCACAATATTGTCATAAGGCTTTATATTCTCATTGGCTTTGATAAGCACGAAGCCTTCGAGGTCCTTCTTTCGTGTGATCATCAGGAATTCCGCTATACCGCGGTTCGCCGAATATACTCCCTCAAGGTCATAATAATCAACCAGCGAAAGCGCTATGGACTTTCCGCTCTTGTGATTGACTATGACATCCGTATTCTCAAAGCTCTGGGGACTCACATAGTAGTAATCATCATCTTCCTTCTCGTATATGGTAGGCTCCACAAGATGTTCTTCCCTTGTGTCACCCGAAGTGAGGCTGCTGACCACAACCCTGTCACCCTCGAAGTAATCCTTCGGTATCTTGTACACCTTCTTATATGCTATGGAAGAATTCGGAACCTTGATGCCCGTATCCTCCTCAAGCAGGATCTCGACACTTATGAATCTCTCATCACAAAAATTGGTGAGATATTTGTTTACGCTTATACAGATATACTTGCCGTCCGTTCCGTCGATCACCTCGAAGGGCATGCTGATATTGTAGCTTGAATTGTTTATCTTGAAGCGGACATAATCATCACCGGAAAGCTTGGAAAGCTGCTCGTCATTTAAAGGCGCATATATCTTCCAGTTTTCGTTCGGAATGAGCTTTATCACGTTCTGACCTGCACTCACCACATCGCCGGATATAAAGCTGGTCTTCTTATACTTCGATCTGTCAAAGTCGCTCATGCTGATATTTGCGGCATTGAAATTCTCATAACCGTCCGAGTAATAAGCGATAACCCCGCTCTCCGGTGCATTTATGACACCTAAGGTGACACCCTGGGATTTGGCCTCCTCGAAGAGAACCTCGCTTGTGAGCTCGAGCACCTTGCTGTCGACATTCTTCTCGAAGTTGTACGCCTCGTAGAATCTGTTGTCGGAATAATTATTCTTGTACATGGAGATGAGCTGACGGATGTTGTTATAATCATCCTTCGTGAGAAGCTCGTCATACCTTCCCGAATCAGAAAGCTCGTTGTAAAGCTTTCCCGACGAGTCTATCGAGCAGAGCTTAGAGTGCTTTGAAGCCTTCTCTCCGTCCGAAAGAAAGTAACATACATAGCCGGAGGTGTTGGTCGGGACAAGCACCTCATCCCTTATGGCTATGGCATCAAGCATGATATTGTTGTTTATCTCGCTTTTTGAGACCTGATACACGGTCACCGGCTTTCTTCTCATAGATATTATGATATTGATGACCGCATACAGCAATATGGCAAGAACCACAAATATAGCGATATTAAAATTAATTTTTTTCTTTATTCTTCTGACTTTATTATTGCCCATTTTTATGTCCTTATCGAAGCGCTCCGGGTCTGATCAGTCTAAGCAGAGTGCCTTTACCATATAATCATATAATTCTATCCTGTCATCAAGGCAGGCACCGACGGCGATATACGAATGGCCATCCTTTTCAAGGGCCATGGCAAGTGCATATCCCGCTCCGTCCGTGGTACCGGTCTTCCATGTATGTATCGTATAACCCGCAGGCAGCTCGGCCCTGTCGTACAGAAACAGGTTTGTCGCCTGGGATATATCTTCTATCACATTTCCGTTCTCATCTCTGTAGCTGTACTCATATTCCTTGTA
>ONVB01000351.1 GCA_900321145.1 uncultured Eubacteriales bacterium
CCGTAGATCTCATTATAAGCATTGCGGAAAATATGATTTGTTATGCCTTCGAGCGGCGCGAAATATATCTTCATCAGGTAACGTGTTCCTTCGTGATTATCATGGATTTTATTCTATCACGAGCTGCAAACTATGTTGATAGAATGTACGGACATGTGTATACTTTTACGGATTGGGGAAACAATGATAGGTAATAAAGTATTAAGCAATGTAAAACTACTGTTGGTCAGCATATTTTTTGCTGTTTGCTTTCTTTGTTTTTATTCCAAGAGCACAACTCCTTTGATGAGCGGATACTGGGGATGGGATTCCGCCTTTTTCATTCTTGTCGGACAAGGCATGACCAAGGGCATGTTGCCTTACAGAGATTTTTTCGATATGAAGGGCCCATATCTATTTTTCCTGCAATATATTGGACAGCTGATCTGTTACGGAAGAATGGGTGCTTTCATCATTCAGACTGTAAATTTAACTTTCTGTTTATTCCTGATGGGGAAGATCTCAGACCTGTTTGCAAAAACACACATCTGGCTTCACAGGCTGGGCATGTTTTTGTTAGCATTGATCTTCTTTGCCGCTACTATAACGGACGGAAATCTTACGGAAGAATACTGTATCACGCCGATTCTTTTGAGCCTTTATTTCTGTTTGAAATATTTCAAAACGGCTGAGGAGAAAAATGAGTATAAGCATCCGTTAGTGTATTCGCTGATAAATGGCTTCAGTGTCGGATATATTAGTTTTATCAGGATTACCAACGCTGCAGGTATAGGTGCGGTACTGCTTACTGTCTTTTTATTCTTGCTTGTAAAAAAAGAGATCAAGAATGCCCTTTTGAATCTGGGTGTTCTTATGGGTGGTTTTGCGATAGCTTCCGCAATCCCTTGCATCATTTTTTATTCCAAGCATATGCTCCGCGAGATGATTTATCAGGTGTTTATTTTCGGCTTTACTTATTCAACCGAAGTTGGATTTACAGAAAAGCTGTTTGATTTATTTATCAAATATAAATTTCTCATGCTTATATCTTCCTTGCCATTGTTTATCTGTTTTGTATACCGCGAAAAATGGTATTACAGGCTCTTAAGCATCTCATCGGTTCTTATGGTCCTGTTTGCTATAACTTTGGGAAATATGTACCGACATTACTTTACGCTTATAATCCCGAGCCTCATTTTGGGCACGGCTATTGCGTATAAAGACAGCCGTAATGTAAAAAAACAACGGAGGGACCAGATCTGTGTTCTGTGTTTTGTGGTTTTGATTGCATTAAACATTACCCGTATAGTAAGAAGCAGCGCGCATTTCTTGTATCCGTTGTCCTATTTTTCGCTTGAAATGAGTGACGGTGGTAAACCAAACAAAGTGACAGAAATGCTTCTATCGAACCACTTGTTTGCGGATCGTGTGATCAAACCTGATTGGAATAAGGCAGCCCTGGAAATAGCTTCGTACATTCCGGATAATGAAAAAGAAAGTGTTTACTGTTTTGGCGATTCGGAATGGTCGAGATGGTATGGCGCAACAGGGACTCTTCCTGCTAATAAAAACATGGACTGGCAGGCACATTATATCGAGTTGATTCCTGACCTTAAATATGAGATATCCGGGTGGATCGAAGAAGAAGGCTCTTTGTGGATAGTTACTTCCAAGGTGAACGAATACTCCGTCGAAGAGATTGATGAAGCGATAGAGAATAACTACGAGAAGGTCTTTGAGAACAGTGATTATACATTGTTCCACAGAACCGCAGTATGATAGCCCCAAGTTAAGATCAGATGTTATAATTACACATGTTGATGAACGTTTTTCGCGCAAGCAACTTAAAACATAGGGAGTAGGCATGAAAAAAGCAACCTCAACGATCTTGATATTTGCGCTCCTTATGTCTGTCGTATTCGGCTTTGCCGGATGCAGGAAGTACGTTCTTAAGGACTGGTACACAGAAGCACTGAATTACTACCGCGACGGCGTGAGAAGCGGCTTTCCTATTGATGAACCTGAGAACTTCAAAGTATCAGACGACCTCAAGATCAAGACCAACAATCCCGGATACATGTTATATGACCTCGACGGTGACGGAGTTGAAGAACTCCTTATCGGCCTGATCGACAACAGCGCGAAAACGAAGTTTACGAGCATCGTTGTCTATCACACCGAGAAAGGTCCCTATTGCATGTTCAGCGGCGGAAACGGTGATTATTACTATCTTTGCGCAGATGGTGTCATTAAGCAGGAGATAACGTCATTCCGGACGAACACCCCGGAGCTGTTCTATAGATTTGATCCGAAAAGCAATTCTTTTACGCGCATTGAAGGTGACGGCAAGTACATTCCGCTCAAATGGGATCTTACTCCATTTAAATAAATTCCTTACCGGAGGCTTGATCATTGGAATCTGTTATAATCACGCCGCGCCTTTTCCTGCGCGAAATGAACATGGACGACTACGAGGCACTTTACGCAGTCCTCGCGGATACATCCATCATGCAGCACTATCCCTATACCTTTGACGAAGAACGTGTGAAGGCCTGGATCGAGCGCAATATGAACCGTTACAAAGACAACGGCTTCGGCCTTTGGGCCGTCTGCCTTAAGGAGACCGGAGAGATGATCGGCGACTGCGGCTTAACTCTCCAGAACATCGAAGGCGAGATGCTTCCCGAGATCGGCTATCACATCCGCGCAGACCAACAGCACAAGGGCTACGCGAAAGAAGCAGCTGCGGCAGTCCGCGACTGGGCCTTCATGAATACCGGCTATCCGGCACTCTACTCGTACTGCAAATATACCAACGTCGGTTCATATAAAACGGCGGAGTCGATAGGCATGGTTTTCGAGAAGGAATATCCTGATAAAGACAATGAGATCACGCACGTGTCCGTCATAAGGCGCGAGATGTGGTCAAAGGATTAAAGGCCGCGAGCTTCGGTTTTTGCGGGGCTTGATTAAATCTGCAATATAAGTGAAAGGGTTGCCTCTGGTGAGACAACCCTTTTGTTATTTGTTTTTGTAATCAGGAATCCTGATATGCGTTCCAGCCGACATCGTGCCAGCACTTGCCCGTGCCAATCTGGTTTACGCTCGAATAGTAGGGCATCGGGAGAGTGCCTTCAAGAGATGCCTTCTTGGTCAGCACATCCGCAACGGCATTGCCGCCCTCGGTTCCGGGCAGGTAGAGCATGATGCATGAATCCCACTGGCCGATATATTCGTCGATTATCACATTGCGCCCTGCAACAATGAGCGTCAATGTGGGAAGGCCGGAATCTCGAGCCAGATTGATGGCTTCCTTGTTTCCGCTAAGACCGAGACTTCCGGTAAGAGAGAGGTCTGCCGTATCGCCGTACCATTCGGCATAAGGCTTCTCACCAATGCAGAGGATCACCATATCGCAGGTACTGATCTGGCTCTTGTCAGTTACTACTTCGAAGCCGTTTTCCTTTGCAGCTTTTTGGAGCGCTTCAAGAATAGAATTGCCC
>ONVB01000095.1 GCA_900321145.1 uncultured Eubacteriales bacterium
ACAAGCGATGCAACCGATGTAAGACCGGTCGTAAGTATCATCTCTCTCATCAAGCCGCAAAGAGTGCTGACAGACCTTGCTCTGTTTTTAAGCTCACCGGGACTGTACTCCCTGAAGAAGCTTACAGGAAGTGACAAAATGCGCATCATCATGGCCGAATCAACGCCTACATTTATCTTCATCTCCACACGCTTTGATAAAAGCTCTCTTAATGAGTTTATGACCTGCGAAGAAAGCGATACACACAAGACGCTTATGGCAGCTCCGATCAGCGCTGACTTTTCACCGCTTGAAAGAACCGGTCCCGTAAGCGCCGCCGAGATTCTTGGAAACAGCAGTCCTATACAGGCTACAGCAAACGCAGCAAGTATAAGCAGCGCCGAGTCCTCTGCGTTCACGCAACGTCTCATGTAAAGGATAAGATCCATTACCCCAAGCTTTTTAAGGGGCATCGGACGGTAAAAGCATATCGCTTCCACACCTATCTTAGCCGCAGTCTTTGAATTGATCTTTACTTTTTCCCCTGTTGAATTGTCTATATAATAATAACCTTTATAGACTCCGGGGAGCAATGCGACCGGTGTGCCGCTTTCTTCCAGATACCCGAGCATAGGACCGTACGCTTCACTGTACCACTTACCGTTTAACTCTACGGTCCTTTTTAGAAATCCGTAATGTCTGATATAATAGTCTATCTGCTCATTTGGATCCTTTATCGATTCCGGTATATCAACAGGCTTTAAATGATAATACTTGAATATATCATCTATCGTCTGCTTTGTTATTATCCTGTCATCCGAAAGCTTCTCTGCTATTCTTTCTCCGAGAACAACGCCTGCTATCCTTTGGAATGCTTCTTCGAGAGCCTGCTGATCCGCTTCACGGCGCTCCGTAATCTGGTCACTCATCCAGTTCATACCAGGCACCCCCTATTCATTGGTTACAAGCTCGGCATAAGCTCCCTTTTTTGCCATAAGCTCGTCATGAGTCCCCTGTTCGATCACCTTGCCTTTATCAAGTACTATTATCTGGTCACAGTCACGTACCGTAGAAAGCCTGTGTGCGATCACAATACAGGTTATTCCTCTTTCCTTTATCGAGTTGACTACATCATACTCAGTCTTCGCGTCAAGAGCGCTTGTCGCCTCATCAAGTATGATGATTATGGGATCCTGTGCGAGAACACGGGCTATCTCCATTCTCTGGCGCTGCCCTCCGGAGAGGTCTCTTCCTCCCGAAGTAAGCCTGTGCCGGTATCCTCCCGGCATCTGAACTATATCATCATGCAGCTGCGCGTCCCTTGCCGCCATGATAATTTCAAAGTCTTCGATCGAGTCATCCCACATCCTTATATTGTTGGCGATGGTATCCTCAAAGAGGATTATGTCCTGATCCACAACCGCGACAGAGCTTGTCATAACATCTCTTTGATATTCGCTTCTTGGTTTTCCGTCAAAAAGTATCTCTCCGCTCCATGGCTGATACAGTCCTGTGATAAGCTTTGAGATCGTTGATTTACCGCAGCCGGAAGCTCCGACTATGGCAACCCTGTCGCCCACATTCAGCTTCAGAGAAAAATGTTCTATCAACGGTGCATCAAGCCTTGAGTACCCGAAGCTTATATCCTTTATTTCCAACTCTCCCCTGAGCTTTTCGAGTTCGATCGTTCCACCACCTGAATCCTGTAACAATCCTATATCGTTTGGATATTCCATCACATCCTCAACACGTTCCATCTGGGTACGCATCTCCTGAAGCATCTGTCCTGCACTGACTAAAGTCATGGCCGGCTGAAGAAATGCACCTAAGAAACCCTGAAAGAGCAGAATACCGCCTAAAGTAAACTTCCCTTCCATAGAAAGATAAACCCCGAGTATGATAACGGCGTAATTGGCGATAGTAGAAAAAAGAGACGGTATCACACCCCAGACAGCCTCATTCTGCGCTGACTTTGCGTTCTGACTGTTAACCGACGCCTGAAAGCCTGCCCACTTCTGGAAGAAGCCTCCCTCCGCTCCACTGGCCTTGATCGTCTCGATCATCTCAATACCCGTTACAGTGGTGGCCTCAAGCTTGCCCTGGTCACACATCTGCACTCTTGTTATGTTCATCCTTTTTTTGGTGATCACCCTTGACACCCACACATTTAAAAGCACTGTGCCAACACCCACGAGAGTGATCACTATACTCTGCTTAAGCATAAGCACAAGGTAGAAGATCATCATCACTGAGTTGATCACCAAAGGCGCAAAGGTATCCACCAGAGTACCCGCAATGGATGCGTTGAGCACCAGTCGCCCCTGTATATCTCCTGCAAGACGCTGTGAGAAGAATTCCATGGGCAGGCTCAGCACCTTCCACATATAAGTCGAGCTGCCTATGGCAGCCATCTTTCCGTTTATCTTAAGCGAATAGATTGTCTTGATCCATTCGACAATGATCTGCACTATCGCAAGGAGGATCATGATGCTCACAAAGGGATAAAGCCAGTCTCTGTTCCTGCCCGTAAGCAAACGATCCATGAATATTCTTGAGGTAACCGAACCCGCTATACCAAAGAGATATGTTATGGCTGTAGTGATCATCACAAAGACCACTGCCGCCCCGGCTCCGACAAGCCTTTTCCTCGCAAATTCAAAAGTACTCCTTCTCTTTCCGCTTGGTTCAAACTTTTCCGAAGGGGTCGGGAACAGAACAATCCCCGTAAACGACCTGTCAAACTCGTCCCAGCCAACCCTTACCGAGCCCCTGGCCGGGTCATTGATATAAGCATACTTTCCCTTAAAGCCGTTCAAAACTACGAAATGGTTCATGTTCCAATGTATAATGCATGGATAGCCTCCCCCCTTCTTTAATCTCTCGGGAGTCATGCGAAAGGCTTTCACGCTGAAGCCATAGTTTTCCGCCGCTTTGCGTATGTTCTTTGCAGTGGAACCGTCACGCGATACCCCGCAGTCCAATCGTACCTGCTCTAAAGGTATCCATAAACCGTAATAGGCCATAACCATGGCAAGCGACGCCGCTCCGCACTCTAAGGCTTCAAGCTGCATGACAACCGGAACTCTGGCCACACCCTTTTTAAGTGTAGGTTTTACCTTAGTCCTGCTCATCCGTGTCACCTGCTTTCAACGAGAAACGTAATCGGGTGTACACTCTCAGTGACGATCTGCGCATCATAATTACCGTCAGGAAGTGCAACCTCTGCAGATAACATACTTCTTCCATATACATCCTCAGCTTCGTTTGACGTGATATATCTTTTATTTGCTATGACAACTTCCATTCCTGCCTTTAGCGGTACAGACGACGCTTCGGTCGGAGTCAGCAAAGCCTGTCCATCACTAACCAGTGCTTTTGCGCTTACCTTCGTCTCCAGTCTTCCCATCGCTGCCCAGGCAATCAGTCCGCCGAGCAATAAAATAACAGCTGTAAGGATAAACCAGATGCCCGGAGTTGTCACCTTAAGATAGTCAGTGAGCTGCTCCGGAGAAGATATCCGTTCCATAG
>ONVB01000157.1 GCA_900321145.1 uncultured Eubacteriales bacterium
CTTCCAGACTTTAATAGATGCAATAATCAAGGCAAGACCTTCAGCTGCCAAGGGACAGTACTTAAAGAGCGTAGTAATCGCTTCTACAATGGGCCCGGGCGTGAAGCTCAACACCACGAAGTATGCATAATATATAATAAGTTTTATGAAAAAGAGGAAACCGTTACGGAGCGGTTTCCTCTTTTCTTTTGTATGCTTTAATGCTAAAATACAATGCGAGTGACTAAGAAGAGCAGTGAAAATGACTTACGAAAAGATTCTTCGGGCCAAGGGTCGGTTTTGACACGACTGATCGTCGTGTCCGGTCGTCGAAACGCATTAATAAAATGACTTCGTCATTGCGTTTCTCCTCTCAGAATGACACGGCGTCGTTCTGATGACGGGGCACGACGAAGGATCCTATGATTCGGGAAGAGAAGAAGAATGGAGCTTAAGAACAGGAAGGGCTTTACATTTTGGCTGGCCGTAGTGATCTCAGGTGTGCTGATCGCAGCAAACCTGGTCCTCGGTGTGATCCTTATGAATCACTCAAGGACAGCCATGAAAACCCTTATCCACAACAGAATGCTTGATATATCCAACACTGCGGCAGATATGCTTGACGGTGATGTTTTGCGTGACCTTAAGGCTTCGGACAAGGGCAGTGAGAAGTACCGGAAGATCAATGATACTCTTGCGGTATTTCAGGAAAATATAGATTTAAAGTATATCTACTGTATAAGGGATATGGGGGACGGAACCTATACATTTACGGTGGATCCGACCATAGCGGATCCAGGAGAGTTCGGAAGTCCCGTAGAGTACACGGCGGCGCTCGGCATAGCGGCAAAGGGTACTGCGGCTGTGGATGAGGAGCCTTACAGCGATGCTTGGGGAAGGTTCTACAGCTCCTACAGTCCCGTGTTTGACTCGGAAGGGAAGGTGGCCGGCATAGTCGCTGTCGACTTTTCTGCCGACTGGTATGATGAGCAGTTATCCAAACAGACAAGGGCAGTGCTGATCAATACTTTGCTCGCGGTTATGTTCGCCATACTTTTGGTGCTGATCGCGACCAGCAGGCTGCGCAAGAAGCTCAACAGCGTGACGGACGAGCTGACGGAGCTTGCGGAGGATGTGGACGAGTATGCCGCGAAGATGAATGAGCAGGCAAACTATATGATAACCGCACTTTCGTCGGAGTACAGAAGTGTATACTACATAGATCTTGATAAGGACAGGGGCATATGCTACCGTGAGCATATACATCTTGAAAGCGGCCTGAAGCAGGGCGAGGAGTTTGACTATACGGAGACTTTGAAGGCTTATGCGAAGGACTTCGTATCGGAGAAATACAGGGAGGCTTTCTTAAAGTTTATAGAGCCGGATTTCGTAAGGGCGGGACTTGAGAAGGAAAGAATAATCACGCTGAGATATACGGTTGTACATGACGGAACGGAGTCATATGAGATGCTCAGGATGGCGGGTGTGCGCCGCCCCGAGGACAGGGATGATCACATGGTTCATGCGGTGGGCATGGGCTTTACGGATGTGGATGCCGAGACCAGGAGTGCTTTGAGCCAAAGACAGGCCTTGAGTGATGCGCTTGTTGCGGCCGAGAGTGCCAACAGGGCGAAGACTGCTTTCCTTTCAAGCATGAGCCACGAGATCCGTACTCCGATGAATGCGATAATCGGCCTCGACAGGATAGCGTTAAACGATCCGAATCTTCCCGAGAGTACCAGGGAGCAGCTTCAGAAGATAGGAAGCTCCGCGGATCACCTGCTTTCCATAATCAACGATATACTTGATATGTCGCGTATAGAAGCGGGGCGGATGGTCATAAAGGACGAGGTGTTCTCGCTGCATCAGCTCATTGAGCAGGTAAATGTTATGATTGGCGGACAGTGCAGGGAAAAGGGACTTGTCTATAAGCAGGAGTTCAAGGGTGAGGCTGAAGAATATTATGTAAGCGATGATATGAAGCTAAAGCAGATATTTATAAATATCCTCGGAAACGCGGTCAAGTTTACCCCGGAGGGAGGTACCGTTACATTTACCGTTGAAAGGGTAGCGCACTATGAAGATAAGTCGACCTTTGAGTTCGTGATAGCGGATACGGGAGTCGGGATGAGCGAGGATTATCTGCCTAAGCTCTTTGAACCCTTTTCACAGGAGGACGACACGACTAGGACCAGGTTCGGAAGTACCGGTCTTGGGATGTCCATTACCAGGAGCATCGTGGAGAGTATGAACGGTGAGATGGGGGTTGTGAGCAGGAAGAACGAAGGAACCGCGTTTACGGTGACACTGACTTTGATGGACTACAGGCGGGAGCTTTCGGGTGCCGAGGCACTTGAGAAGGTCAGGGCTGAGCACGCAAAGACCGGAAGCTTTGTGCCGGACACGGCCAAGGGCAAGGAAGCGGCCGAGCTTGCC
Source organism: uncultured Eubacteriales bacterium (assembly GCA_900321145.1). Lineage (GTDB taxonomy): Bacteria > Bacillota > Clostridia > Lachnospirales > Lachnospiraceae > Coprococcus_C. The sequence continues at coordinate 2,416 of ONVB01000157.1, forward strand.
GGAAGGCGAGTGCTGATCGCGGAGGATGTCGATGTAAATGCGGAGATCATAGAGGCGATACTTGAGATGCGGGAGATAAGCTCCGAACGCGCGGAGAACGGAAGGGTTGCAGTCGAGAGCTTTGCGGCTCATGAAGCGGGTTACTATGATGCGATTCTCATGGATCTGCGTATGCCGGAGATGGATGGCCTTGAGGCAGCGAAGGCTATAAGGGCTATGGACAGGGCCGATGCTCAGAGCATACCCATCATAGCGCTTACGGCAAACGCGTTTGAAGAGGATGTGCGAAGAAGTCTGCAGGCGGGGCTCAATGCGCATTTGTCGAAGCCGGTCGACCCCGATAGCCTGTATGAGACTCTTGAGAACTTGATCAAGTCGTAGAAAAAAAGATTCTTCGGGCTGGCGCCCTCAGAATGACACGGAAATCTGTAGGGCTGGCGCGGTGTCATTCTGAGCGAGCGAAGCGACGCGAAGAATCTTACACGAAGAACCTTACACGAAGAACCGGCATACCGTTATAATCATACAACAGGAGGAAAAAAGATGATATACAAAAACCCGATAATAAGCGGCTTTTACCCCGATCCCAGCGTGGTCAGGGCGGGAGATAAGTTTTACTTGGTGACAAGCTCTTTCCAGTACTTCCCCGGGGTTCCGCTCTTTGAGAGCGAGGATTTGGTCAACTGGAAGCAGATAGGGCATGTGCTCACAAGGAAGAGTCAGGTCATGCTCGAGGGAGTGCGAAGCTCGGGCGGAGTGTTCGCGCCTACCATACGTTATAACAACGGGCGTTTCTACATGGTCACCAACAACAATTCCACAAACAAAAACTTCTATGTCTACACGGATGACATATACGGAGAGTGGTCCGATCCGATAGAGGTTGAGAGGGACGGCATAGATCCGTCGCTGCTCTTTGACGGGGATAAGTGCTATTTCGTGTCTAACGGAGTAGACGATAACGGAAGAAACGGGGTATTTCAGGTAGAGATAGACATAGCTACGGGCGCATGTATCGGAGAGGCTGTCTGCATATGGCACGGCTCGGGCGGAAGATACATAGAGAGCCCTCATGTGTATAAGATAGGGGATTACTACTATCTCATGGTTGCCGAGGGCGGTACCGAGTACGGACATATGGTGACCTATGCGAGGTCGAAGAGCGTGATGGGGCCTTATGAGGAGTATGCCTTTAATCCGGTTCTTACAAACCGCAACAAGGCGCCTTTTATCATCCAGGCGATAGGGCACGGCGACCTGATCGAGAAGGCGCCGGGAGAGTGGTACATAGTTACACTTGGTTTCAGGCAGATAGGAGAGTGGGAACCCTTCCATAATCTCGGAAGAGAGGTATATCTTACACCGGTGCGCTTTGATGATGAGGGATGGTTTACCTGCGGAAATGACGGTACTACGGATGAAGCCTATGTGATACCGGGTGACTTTGAACAGGTGATCAAAAAAGAGTATACATTTGAGAATACGGACTTTAACATAGACTGGGCTTATATGCGCCATCCCGACGAGGCGAGGTATGAGCTTTCGAAGGATAAAGCAGTGCTGTACGGAAGCGACAGGACACTTGACGATGTGGCGTCGCCGACCTTTATAGCTCTGAGGCAGAAGGGCTTTAATATGGACTGCAGGGTAAAGCTTAAGGTTGATGGTACCGGTAAGGATAGTCCGGAGGGGCAGGCTGACGCTCAAAGCAGTGTATCGTCCGAGGCGGGTATCACTCTCTATATGTGCGAGGATGAGCACTATGAGATAGCTGTAAAGAAGGTGGGCTTTATGCGGTTCGCTGTCTTAAGGCTTAACATAGGCGGCATAAAGCATGTGGAAAAGGAGATACTCATACCGAGTGGGGAAGCTTACTTAAAGGTGGAAGCGGATCATACGAATTATCGCTTCTATGTGGCGAACGGAAACTCGCCGGAAAGCTTCCTTCTGCTTGGAAGCGCTAAGACCAAGTACCTTTCAAGCGAGGTTTCGAGCGGCTTTACGGGAACCATGGTAGGGCTTTATGCAACAGGTGACGTCAAGGGAACATTTACGGAGTTTGATCTAAAGTATGAAAGCAAGGATAGATAACGGCGATACGCCGGACAGTAAGAAGATAAGGCGGCACTACGTGGTGCGCGGGCGCGTGCAGGGAGTGGGCTTTCGCTATACGGCCTACTACACTGCGCGTGCCTACGGCATCACGGGTTACGCGAAGAACTGCTACGACGGCAGCGTGGAGCTTGAGCTCCAGGGCAATCCGGATACGGTGAACGTATTTTTTTCGCTGATGGATACGAGCAGGTATATAAGCATAGAAGATATAGAGGAGCGCGATATGCCTGTGGATCCGGACGAGCATTATTTCAGAACCTATTAGATGTGTGTCACCATCAGCGGTCAGCCGCCGGCTTGCAGCAGACGGGCCTCAAATAATGATGTTTTATTGTGCTTTGCATATGAATGAGGTATAATCAGCTATAACATAGGTGCAAGACGAGAACCAAAACTACGGTGTCGATAAGAACAAAAGAGAAACTGAAAATGGTCGATAATAACGAGAGAATATCAAAGGTTCATAATACGGCTATCGTCATAATCACGGTGGCCTGCGTAGGTGCTATCATAGAAAGCCTGTCACAGGGCTGGGAGTTGTGGGTGCCTCCCCTTATTGTGGGCGCGCTGATCGCATCATGGTGGTTTCATCTGACACAATACTCGAGACCGGCCTTCAGAGAGAACTTCTATCTCATTCTGTCTACGGTGGTTGCTTTTTTTCATGGAGTGCATGAGACAAGCTTTTTTGATCTCATAGTGATCTCGGTGCTTTTGATGACTACGGCAACCTTGCTTAAAAGGCCGGAGTTTCTGAATATATTTCTGCTTGAATTCTATGTTCTTTTATTCATACAGCTTTTCCTCGCCATAAAGGGCGGTGAGACGGAATTCGATGCCCTTACCATATCGAGGATCATTCTTCATGTACTTGTCGAAATATGTATATATGTGGAGCTCAAGAGCCTTTTGAAAGAGAGGCTTAAGGCTGATGAGACCCTTCTTCGAAAGAAGAAGGAAGAGGATGCCGACAGGGTAGGCATGGAGGATTTCCTGGTAAATATATCGCATGAGCTGCGCACACCGGTAAATGTGATAAACGGCATGTCCGCGCTTATCCTAAAGAACGAGGAGAGGGAGGATGTCGTATCCATAAGGGATGCGGGACTTCGACTCTCACGCCAGATAGAGGATATACAGGATTATAGTGAGATCCAGAGAGGTGATGTCGTACTTACGGATGAAAAATATATGATCACCTCGCTTTTGAATGACATCACTTCGTACTACGGCGCATTCAGCAGATCCGACAGGCCGGAGCTGGTTGTAGACCTTGATCCTACGCTTCCTGCCATGCTAAAGGGAGATGTAAAGAAGATACACAAGTTGATCACCCTGCTTTTGGACAATGCATTTAAGTTCACGAGAAGGGGCGGAGTGTACCTTCATATCACGGGTTATAAGAAGGACTACGGATTAAATCTTATCATAGAGGTTTCCGACACCGGTGTCGGTATGACGCAGTCGGATATAGAGAAGATATCAAGAGGAAGCTATCAGGCAAACCGTAAGAGAAACAGGAGCACGGGAGGTATAGGACTCGGACTCTCCATAGTGTACGGTTTTGTGCGCTTTATGAAGGGCTTTGTGTCCATAGACAGCGTGAAGGGGAAGGGGACCACGGTCCGTCTGAGCATAGTGCAGGAAATCGTCAATCCCGAACCCTGTCTCTATGTTGAAAATGTGAGCCTGCTTAATACTGTATTCTACGTGATGCCCGAGAAGCATAAGCTTACGGCTTTAAAAGAATTCTATAATGTCATGGCTGTGCATATGGCCGAGGGGCTGAATATAAAGTACAATGCGGCAACGAGCAGGAGAGACCTCGAAAAGCTGCTTGAGAGAGAAAAGATTACCCATTTATTTATGGGACTTGAGGAGTACGAGCAGGCACCCGAATACTATGAGAGACTTACCTCGGAAGGCGTGACCGTGACTGTATCCGCACCGATCGGTTACCGGGCCGGCAGGGAAAGCCGTGTTGTTGTTATGCCCAAGCCTCTCTACGGATATCAGGTCGCAAAGGTCTTAAACGGCGACACGGGTGCGGATGAGCTTATCCACGGTGTTGATGAGGTAAAGCCGAAGCTTGACGGTCTGCGTGCCCTGGTTGTGGATGACGAGGAGCTTAATCTGGTTGTTGCAGCGGGACTCTTCAGGGGATACAAGATGATAGTCGACACCGCAGAGAGCGGCAGGGAGGCTGTTTTAAAGTGCGACAATAATGATTATGATGTTGTGTTCATGGATCATATGATGCCGGAAATGGACGGAGTGGAAGCCATGAAGCTTATAAAGCTCGGGGCGGAGCAGAAGGGCAGGAAGATATGCGTGATAGCTCTTACCGCGAATGCACTGAGCGGTGCCCGTGAGATGTTCTTAAGCGAAGGGTTTGACGGTTTTATCAGTAAGCCTATCAACATAAAGGATTTTGAGAAGGTTATGAACCGGGAGTTCGGAAGCAGCAGACCTGATAGGACGGGAGGTATGTGAGTATGCTGAAGCCGGTCAACAGAATTAAAGAGAGACTTACCGACTCCAACCGAGGCTTCAAGGAGCGCGTGTTTTTGCTGCTCACACTCGTTACTGATGTTGTGGCGATTCTTGCGCTTGTAGGTGATATATTTCTGGGAGAGAATGAGGTTGAGATCGTAGCGCTTATCGTGACCATAGTCTGTATTCCTTTCATAACTCTGGTGGCGGTGAAGACAAATAAGGTGTCGCTGGCAGCAATATTAGTCGTGGCCGGACTTTGCTTTGTGCTGCTTCCCATACTGTTCTACTTCGGTGGAGGGGCTGAAGGCGGAGGCGTAATCTGGATAGTGTTCACCTATCTGTATGCCGGACTTGTTCTGAGCGGAAAGTGGAAGGGAGTGGCGCTTGCTATCCTTACCATCGAGTCCTGTGGTTTTTATCTTCATGCTTATTTTACTCCGCGTCTTATCCGTCAGCACTCCAGAAGGGAATTCTATGTGGACGCACTTATTTCCATCATCCTGGTGGGTATTATTTGCTGTATGATGGTCTGGTTTGAGGAGTGGCTCTACGGCGAGGAGAATAAGCGTGCCAAGGAGGAGACAAAGAAGGTTGAAGAGATGCGGCGGGCGCAGAGCCGTTTCTTCTCGAGCATGAGCCATGAGATAAGGACTCCGATCAATTCCATTTTGGGCTTAAATGAGATCATTCTCCGTCAGGAGGACGCATCCGAGGAGATAGTAAAGGATGCAGAAAATATCCGCGGTGCAGGCAAGATGCTTTTGGCCCTTGTGAACGATATCCTCGACCTTTCGAAGATCGAAGCCGACAAGATGGATATAGTGTCAGTTAACTACGATCTCGGAGATATGGTCTCCGAGATAGTGAATATGATCTGGCTGCTTGCCGAGCAGAAGGGACTTGAGTTTAAGGTTGAGGTGGATCCCTCTACTCCGGCAGGGCTGTTCGGCGATGAGGTGCGCATCAAGCAGATCTTGGTCAACATACTTAACAATGCCGTAAAGTATACCAAGGAAGGCTCGGTAACCTTCCATATACAGGCCGAGGAGATTCAGGGGGAGAGAGTCCATATGCTTTTCTCGGTCACGGACACCGGCGTGGGCATAAAGCAGGATGCGATCCCTTACCTCTTCGATGCATTTAAGAGGACGGACGAGGAGAGGAATACGGGCATAGAAGGAACCGGCCTCGGACTTTCCATAGTCAAGCAGCTTGTGGATCTTATGGGCGGCGAGATCACGGTAAACAGCGTATATACCCAGGGCTCGAGCTTTGTGGTATCACTCTGGCAGGGCGTTGCCGGAGAGGCAAAGGTAGGAAATATAAATATAACCAATTACGGCAGCAGGATGCGGGAAGGAAGATATGTATCGGCATTTACGGCTCCCGACGCCAAGCTGCTTATAGTGGATGATAACGAGATGAACCTCGAGGTGGAGAAGAAGCTTCTCGCCGGTACCGGGATTCATGTCGATACCGCGTTGAGCGGAGAGGAAGCGCTTGCCAGAACCATCAATGACCGCTATGACATCATCTTTATGGATCACCTGATGCCGGAGATGGACGGAATAGAGTGTATGCAGAGCATAAGACGTCAGATAGGCGGTCTTAATAATCATGTTCCGATCATAGTGCTCACGGCAAATGCCGGAGGAGAGAACAGGGTGCTCTATGAAAAGAGCGGCTTCGACGGGCATTTAGTCAAGCCTGTGTCGGGGCATCAGCTTGAGGAATGCCTGCTTGAGTACCTTCCGGAGGAGAAGGTATCCATGACCGAGGGAAGGCATATGGCACTTTCGGGAGTGACTACCGCCGATGCCTACAGCAAGAAGCTGTCGATCGCTATCGCGACCAACAGCATGAGCGATCTTCCTGACAATGTCATAAAGAATTGTCAAATAGATATAATCCCGTTCAAGCTTTCCTTTAACGGAAAGACCTACTATGACCGTATAGAGGCGAGTACGGACGAACTGGTGCGCTATATGAATGAGGGGGTTGATTTCGACATAGCCCCGCCGTCGGTGGAGGAGTTTGAGGAATTCTTCGCGAAGGAGATAAAGAAGGCACATCATGTGATATACATATCTCTTGCGGGAAGCGTGAGCCATGAGTATGAAAATGCCTGTATGGCCGCGCGTGCGTACGGAAATGTGACCATATTCCACTCCGGCACCAATTCCGGCGCTGTCGGAATGCTTGCGCTCCTTGCCTATAAGCTGTCCTCGCAGGGTAAAACCACGGAAAATATAATCGAAGCTCTCGGTGAGATGAAGAAGAACATAAGATGCACCTTTATGACGGATGATATCATATTCCTTTCGAGAAGAGGCATGCTGAACAGGGGCATCTACCGTCTTATGCATATCTTTTCGCTCAAGCCTATGGTGGTCATGAGTGATAATAAGCTTACGGTCAGAAGGTTCTTCGTGGGTGAGCTTGAGGAAAGCTATGAGAAGTACATAGATGCGATACTGTCGAAGAAAACCGATCCCGATCTCGACCTGTGTTTCGTGTCTCATCCGGCACTTCCCGAGCATACGTTAAATCGCATAAAAGAGATGATAAGCGCACGCAAACCATTTTCCAGGATCGTGTTCCAGAAGTCCTCGGGTGCAAATGCATTAAGCTGCGGAAGCGGCGCTCTAAGCATATCCTTTGTAAAGAACGGCGGAAACGCTGCGGAGATCTCCGGTATGTTCGTCCAGGAGCCGGCGGAGAAGGAGGATATAACCTATGTAGCTCAGGAGCCGGCGGAGAAGGAGGATATAATCTATGCCGATCATGAGCCGGCAGAGGTTACGGAAGCAAAGAAGGAAAAGAAGTGGTATGATGAGATAGCGGGCATCGATCCGGCAACCGCGCTCACGTACTGCAGTTCGGAGGATGACTTAAGGGACATCCTGAAGACATTTCATATGTCCGTGACTTCGAAGGCGGATGAGATAGAACGCTGCTATAAGGCTGACGACTGGGATAATTATGTAATAAAGGTACATGCGTTAAAGAGCACATCCAAGCTTATCGGAGCCAATGAGCTTTCACAGCTCGCAAAGACACTTGAATTTGCGGGCAAGGAGAAGAATATCGGGCTTATCAGGGAGAAGACAGATAAGCTGCTTGAGGATTACAGGGCGTTCAAGCAGATACTTGAACCCTTCGCTGAGAAGAAGCTGCCTGAGAAAGAGCAGGTGAGCTTCGATGCGGACAGGGTTTCGGAGCTCCTTGACGAGCTTGCGACTGCCATGAGAGAGCTTGATATGGACATTGCGGATTCTGTGGTAAGCAGACTGTCGGAGTACGAGTGCCCGCCGGAATTCGCCGGGAAGCTTAAGCTTATAAAAGACGCGGTGATGAATGTGGATGATGAGGAAGCGATAAAGTATATCGAAGAGGCACGCGGCCTACTGCAGTAAAAACGATAATAAATCAGCTGCTGATACTATCGCAGCATAATGAGGTGATAAAGATGGCGGACAGAAAAAGAGTTCTTGTGGTTGATGATGACGGTCTGATGCTCAGAAATACAAAGAAACTGCTGGAAGGTACTTATGATGTATCGATTGCCAATTCGGGCTTAAAGGTATTGACAAGCCTTGAAAAAAACAGGGCCGACCTTATCCTACTTGACTATGAGATGCCGGAGTGCAACGGGGCACAGACCTTAGAGCTCATAAGGGAAAGTGAGGAGTATGCGGACATACCGGTTGTATTCCTTACGGGTCTTGGCAGTGAGCAGAATATCCGGACCATACTCAGCCTGAAGCCGGCGGGTTATCTCATGAAACCGCCCGAACCGCAGACATTGCTTGCAAAGATAAGAGAATTGATCTAACTAAAAAATACGGCGGCTGATAAGCCGCCGTATTTTTCAGTTAGCTGTCAGATCAAAGTCCTAATGTTGAGAAGGCTTTTGCCAGGCCGTCCTCGTCCACGGACGGGCATACCATGTCAGCCATTTCCTTGAGAGCTTCGGCGCCGTTAGCCATGCAGACAGAGGTGCCGACTGTCTCTATCATCTCCAGGTCGTTCATGCTGTCTCCGAAGCCGATGGTGTCTTCGATGCCGAGTCCGAAATGCTCGGCCACAAGCCTGACGCCCTTACCCTTGTCAAAGGCCCTGTTGACAAGCTCGCCGTTTATGCAGCTGTGAGCCTTGACCTCCTGTACCACGAAGGAGAAATCCTTCTCCAAAAGCTTTCTTGCTTCATCGAGCTGTTTTGGTTCGGTGCACATCACTACCACCTTGTAGATGGGGCTGCCGTCGTATTCCTTCATAGGTTTAATGCCGAGGTTTTCAGAGAGGGCCTTGCGCCAGCGCTCGATCTCGCTGTTTCCTTCGGGCTGATCTTTGAGAAAATCGTCCATATTGTCGTCGCCCCAGGAGCCGTCCTTTGCTTCTATGGTACAGAAGACTCCGTTTTTATGGAGCACATCAAGGGCGGTGTCTCTCTGCTCGTTTGTCATGGGGCAGTCGAAGAGGACTTCGTCACCTACCGTTATATATCCGCCGCTGCTTCCAACGACTCCGTCGAAACCGTATTTTAACAGTGGTTTAAGCATATCAAGATTGCGGCCTGTGCAAAGGAAGACCTTGTTGCCTTTGGCCTGAGTCATCTTGATAGCGTAAAGAGCGCTGTCGGGCGGTACATTTTCACCGGCGCGGGTTAAGGTACCGTCTATATCAAGAAAAATGAGTTTCATATCTATATCGATCCCCTTTCTATGATCTCGTAGCCGAGCCTTATCTGACTTATGGCCATGCTGCTGTCGTCTGCATTTATCATGGAATCTATGAGCTTGACGGCCGTTTCTCCGCACTGCTCGAAGAAGAGTCTGACTGTTGTGAGCTGTGGTGAGGTCACGCGGCCTGCGACGCTGTTGCCTATTCCGGCTATGGATACATCCTCGGGGATGCGCTTGCCTGCCTCCTTTAAGGCCAGCATGGCGCCGAGGGCCATGGTATCCGTTGCGCAGAGTACACCGTCTATATTCCTGTGCTTTTTCATAAGCTCCTGCATGGTTGAGTAGCCGTTGTCCAACTCAAAACCGGATATCGCATAAACAAGGTCGGATGTCTTGAGTCCGGCCTCCTCTATGGCTTTCAAGACTCCGCGATAACGTGACTTACCGACTGCGGCGTCTTCCTCTATCGCGCCTATGTAAGCTATATGCTTTCTTTTCTTAAGCATAAGTCCTGCCAACTCGCGCATGGCGTTGTAGTCATCGTAGTATACGCAGGGTATACCAGTAAAAGACTGGCCTGTTACTACTATGGGAATACGGCAGTTTGTGATGACGGTATTCAGGTGCGGGGTCATAGTGGTCCCCATAAGGATTATGCCTTCCATGCCGCCGCGTTCCATTGCATTTATATAATAAGCTTCGCGGTTTGTGTCACCGTCGGCACAGGCGAGTATCATGGTCTGTTCGGTCCTGTTGAGACCGCTTGCTATACCGTGCATAAGGTGGGAGAGCGAATCAGAGTGTATCTTGGGTACTATCACTCCTATCTGTCTGCTTTTTCCCGTACGCATGCTCGAGGCAGTGGGGTTTGGTATATATTTGTGCTCTTCCACTACCTTGCTTATCAAAGCTCTTTTTTCTTCGGAAAGAGAACCGCCATTGAAATACCTGCTTACTGCCGCGGCGGAAACCCCCGCTTCATGTGCTATATCTTTTATGGTCATAATCAGATTCTCCGTTAATAGTGTTTTTTAAAACTCCGTTAAAAGCCATTTGAAACCATAGCCCGGAATGAGAACGCCTTTGGCCTGTTCAAGCTCGCCGGTTATCAGATTGATATACTCTTCATTTTCGTTTATCCATGCGGTTTCGGGCGAGTCGTTGAAGTTGAAGAGTGCTATAAGCTTCTGGCCTTTGTAGTAGCGCCCTATGCCGAGTATATGATCGTTCCATGTCTCGACGATCCAGGTGTCTGCGGCATTTTCGAAGACTCTATGCTTTGCGCGAAGCTTTGTCAATGTATTGATGGAAGTAAATATCCTGTTTTCACGGGTATTTTTCTTCTTTCTGTTCGCAACGCTCTTCCAGTTAAGGTCTCCGCGATGGAGATACCTGCTGTCGTCCTTCTTGTGCGGATCGGCATGATAAGTATAATCATTGAGCTGGCCTATCTCATCGCCGCTGTAAAGAACAGGTATACCGCTCTGGGAGAGCAAAAAAGCATGGAGCATGATATCGAGTTCTATGGAGCGGTCAAGCTTTTCGGCATTTCTTTCATACTCGGCGGCTTCTATACCGCATAAAGAAGCGGTAGTGCCGCAGAGTCTCGCATCCTTAAGCTTCGGGTCGTCATTATAAAGCTCGCCTCTTCCGTCGCAGCCGTATATCTTACCGGACAGACAGTCGTTCAAGAACTTTTTGTGTGCGGCTTCCTCCATGCCGAACTGCTTTAAGAAGTCGTAATCAAGTCCCCAGCCGATGTCGTCATGGCATCTTAGGTAGTTGAGAAAGACATACTGTTTCGGCAGCGCGAATACAGTGCCGAGCTGATGCTTCATTAGCCTTACATCCTTTGTGGCTACGGTATGCCAGGTGCTTGCCATGGTTGTAACATTGTAGAGCATATGACACTCCGGCTTTTCGACCGAACCGAAGTAAGGAACAACCTTGGACGGTTCCATTACGACCTCGCCGAGAAGCAGGGTGCCGGGGCACACTATCTCTGCAGCGATACGCATAATACGTACAAGGGAGTGCACCTGCGGCAGGTTGCGGCAGGTGGTGTGAAGCTCTTTCCATACATAAGGAACTGCATCAAGTCTAATGATGTCCACGCCCTGATTACACAGGAAGAGCATATTTGCCGTCATATCGTTGAAGACGGTGGGGTTGTGGTAGTTTAAGTCCCATTGATAGGGATAAAAGGTGGTCATGACGACCTTGCCTGCTTCGGGACACCAGGAGAAGTTGCCGGGTGCGGTCTGCGGGAAAACCTGAGGGACTGTCTTCTCGTACTCGTTTGGTTCGTCCCAGTTGTCATAGAAGAAGTACCTGTCCTGGTATTCCTTTTCGCCTGCCCTTGCGCGGCTCGCCCACTCGTGGTCCTCGCTGGTATGATTCATAACGAAATCGAGACATACGCTCATGCCGCGGCTGTGGCAATCTGCCGAAAGCTCGGCCAAGTCTTTCATGGTTCCGAGCTTCGGCTGAACCTTTCTGAAATCGGATACGGCATAGCCGCCGTCGCTTCGTCCTGCCGGACTTTCCAAGAGCGGCATAAGGTGTACATAGTTCACACCGCATTCCTGCAGATAATCAAGGTGTTTTTTTACGCCCTTTAAGTTACCTGCAAAGCAGTTGGTGTACATGAGCATGCCGAGCATCTCGTTGCCGGTGAACCAGTCCCTTACCACATCGCGGGCTTCGTCCCACATCTTAAGCTCTTTGCTTCTTTCGCTGTAATAAGTATAGAGCATATCGATAAAGTAGTCAAAGGCCCTCATATCATTGTTGTAAAGCTCGCAGTAGAGCCATTTTACCTCGTCGTAATAAACAGAGAGTCTGTCGTTAAAGGTTTTGTCACGTTCTTTTCTTTCCATATTCTTTCTCCCGAGATCCGTTCCGGCGCAGCCGGAGGATATTCCATACATACTGACCACAATAATTGAAAGCGCCGTGTAATCGTTTTCAAATTGCATTATAACGCTTCAAGGTCTTTTTTTCAAGGAGATATTTTACATTATTTGGTGAAAAATAGCATATTTTACGGAAAATTCAACTTTTTTTCATTGGTTATTGACAATTGCGAATCTCTGTGGTAGTATGAAAACACATTGTAATCGTTTTCAAAACAAATTCAACGTGTGCCCAAGGAGCAGGAGAGGAGTGATCAAATGGCACTGGATTACAGAAAATGCGCGGAGCAGATCGTATCCCACATAGGCGGAAGGGATAATGTGGCTCAGGCAGCGCATTGTGCTACAAGGCTTAGGCTTGTCATAAAGGATAACGGAAAGATCGACAAGAAAGCCCTTGAAAATGTGGACGGAGTGAAGGGTATGTTCGAGAACAGCGGACAGCTCCAGCTCATAATAGGAACGGGAACCGTAAACAAGGTTTACGACGAGTTCCTTTCGGTTACGGGAATGACAGCCGCAACCAAGGATGATGTGAAGGCGGCGGCAGCGGCTCAGCAGCCTGCATGGAAGAGGGCATTAAAGTCCGTGGGCGATGTATTTGTTCCCATACTTCCGGCAATCGTGGCGTCAGGTCTTATGATGGGTGTCGTGGAGGCACTCGGTAAAGCCATCCCGTCATTTGCGCAGACAGACTGGTATTCATTCCTTGATATGGTAGCAAATACCGCATTTGCCTTCCTGCCGGTTATAGTAGCGGTTTCGGCGGCGAGAGTATTCGGAGGAAATATCTTCCTTGCGGCAGTTATAGGCCTTATGATGGTTCACACCGGTCTCTTAAACGGCTGGAACGTGGGCAGTGAAGAAGCGATAAACAGCTTCTTCGGTATCACCTCGGGCAAGATTCCCACATGGAACCTGTTCGGCAACCTGCAGATAGGTGATTATGTAGTCGGTTCGATCTCACGGCACGGTTATCAGGGACATGTTATCCCGGTCATGATCGCTGTATGGTTCATGAGCAAGCTTGAGAAATGGCTGCATAAGCATGTAAATGAGATGATAGACCTCTTTGTGGTTCCGATAACCACGGTATTCGTAACGGCACTCTTTACATTTGTTGTTATAGGACCTATCTTCGCAACACTTGAAAATTATGTATTAAAGGGAGCGGAGTGGCTCGTACAGTTCCCGCCGGGAGCTATGATCATGGGTGCTCTCTACCCGGCAACGGTAGTTATGGGACTTCACCATATGTACAACGTTATCGAGGCGGGCATGCTCTCCTCGGTAGGACTTAATACCTGGATGCCTATCGCATCCGCGGCAAACTTCGCACAGTTCGGTGCCTGCCTTGCGGTAGGTATCAAGTGCAGGCAGGCCAAGCTTAAGACGGTTGCCATTCCTTCTTCGATGTC
>ONVB01000178.1 GCA_900321145.1 uncultured Eubacteriales bacterium
GGCCTTCGATGTCCTAAGGAATCCACCGCAAGCGGTACCCCTTAGGACCAAATGCGAGGGCTTGCGAAGCAACAGGAAGGATCTTATGATTTGCAGTATAGGAGATTTATGAAGAAAAATATATGGAACATCATATATATAGTATTGTTCGTCGGAGTGCTTGCGTCACTCTCTGTTCTCATGCCCTTCTTCAAGTCGGACATGAGCCGGGAGAAGAGAACGGCTGCGGCCTTCCCGAAGCCTTTTACGGAGAAGGGGATAAATATCAAGTTCTTCAAGCAGCTTGATGATTACTTCTCGGATAACTTTGCTTTCAGGCAGGAGCTTTCGACAGCCGATGCGGTGATAAAGGCAAAGCTGTTCAAGAGCTCGAACCAGGAGCGCGTGGTGCTCGGCAGCGACGGCTGGCTTTATTACAGCGAGAGTATGCACGACTACTTAGGGGATGATGTGATCAGTGAAAGAAGAGCGTGGAGAACGGCGAGGGTGATGAAGCTTATAGAGGAACACTGCGAGGGAAAAGGGGCTAAGTTCCTCTTTACCATAGCTCCGAACAAGCATACTTTATATCCTGAGCATATGCCGACAAACTATCTCAAGACTGACAGTGCGACCAATTACGATAAGCTGCTCGAGGATATAGCCGGGCAGGAGGTAAGCTTCCTTGACTTAAGAGAAGCCTTTTGGAGCGATGAAAGGGTGATGTACCACAGGTATGACAGCCACTGGAATAACGAGGGTGCGACTTATGCAGTAGACAAAATGCTTAATGCAGTAGACAAACCTCATTACTCCTATGCGGAAGAACCGCATCATATCGAGAAGTCCCACAGAGGAGACCTGTACAATATCCTGTATCCTTCGATAGATGAGCTTGACGAAAATGTGATCTACGATAAAGAGCATGAATATGTATATATAGGTCCGGGACAGGATGTGGAAGATCCGATGCTTATGACAAAGAATGCTGACAAGGAGGGGGCGCTTGTCATGTTCAGGGATTCCTACGGCAACGCATCCATTCCGTATATAGCCGATGAGTATAAGGACGGTACATTTACAAAGGGGCAGCCGGCTGACCTGGACCTTGCGGACACGAAGAAGGCTGACACTGTCATATACGAGATAGTTGAGAGAAATATCCCCTGGATCACGGAGTATGTGCCCTATATGGATGCGCCAGAGAGGCAGATCGAGGCCACGGAGGAGGCGGAAAATGCCGACACTACCGTTACCATAGAGGACCGGGGCAAGAGGTATCTTGTGTACGGCCATGCGGATGATAAGTACTGTGACGAGACCTCGGGGATATATGTGAAGATCGCGGCAGGCACAGAGATGCATATCTACGAAGCATTTCCGGCTGAGTATGAACAGTCAAAGGAAGCGTACGAGGGCGACAACCCTTACGGAATGTATATAGACAAGGCTCTTTTGCCCGAAGGTGCGGCAGTCACGGTCCTTTCCGTGAAGGACGGGATATGTTATGAACATAAAGGAAAATGACGCTTATTTCTATTGATAAGAAAGTCGAAAAATGCTATTATTTTCAGTATAGTTAAGATTCTTCGGACTAAGGCTGCCGGATCGACCGTGTCATCCTGAGCGAAACGGAACCGGATGAATCGTGTCGCGAAACCGGATGTCCCGTGTCATCCTGAGCGAAGCGAAGGATCTTTACAATTCAAGGAGGAACAAAACATGAGACGCATAAAATATATGCTCTGCCTGACAGCTCTTACAGTCGCTCTCTGCGGCTGCGGAGGAGACAAGAAGGATACGACCGCAACTCAGGCCGCATCGGAGAAGACGACACAGGCGACAACAGAGAAAGCAACCGAGAAGACTACAGAGAAGACCACTGAGAAGACTACCGAAGCGAAGAAGACAGAGGAAAAGACTACAGAGAAGACGGAAAAAACTACCGAGAAAACCACTGAGGAGAAGACTACAGAGAATACTACGGAGAAGACTACCGAAGCGACAACGGAGGTCGCAACAGAGGCACTGACGGAAGCACCCACCGAAGTGCCTACCGAGGCTCCGACAGAGGCACCGACCGAAGCGCCCACCGAGGCACCTGCACAGGATGTGGCATCCATCGCCGCAAATTACATAGGACAGGATGCGAATGCTCTGATCGCGGTATGCGGAGGAAACCTGACAGTGGTCAATGCCTGCGTAGACGACCAGGCCGGTTATGCGCTTATCTACTATGACACCTGCACTGTGCAGTGTGAGCAGGCCACGCCTGA
>ONVB01000294.1 GCA_900321145.1 uncultured Eubacteriales bacterium
ATCCGCCATGATCATGGAAGCAAGTCCGGTGCAGCCCACGCTGTGATCGACAGTTCCGTCCGGCTTCTTCGTTCCGGGTACCATGGTAAAGTCCCAAAGACCGGCGATATCCGGTGCGGAAACCTCAAGGTTGTTATATACTGTGTAGTCCGCGATTATTATCGGGCACTCTCCTGTCCTGAATCGCTCCTCGACCGAGGTAGTCTTATCAAGACCGTAATCGGTATAAAACTCACAGTACTGCTTAAATGTATTGACTGCTATATCGGAGTCAAGAGCCGATGATATACCGCCCTCGTTATAATACTCACCGCCGTTTTGATAAAGCAGCATGGCAAATATCTGCTCTGAGGGAAGCATGCCGAACTCCATCTGGTTCTTCGCAAGCACCGACATGATGACATTTACTTCATCCCAGGTCTCGGGCACTGTAAGTCCGAGCTCATCGAGTATATCCTTTCTGTAGAACATAACCGGGAAGGTCTGTGTCTCGGGCAGCGCATAGAGAGCACCGTTAAACGAAAATGCAGTGAGCGCACTCTCATAGAACCTTGACTTTACCTCATCCACATCGGCAAACTGTGTCAGATCGAGTACCGCATGTCTTAAGCCGTAATTGACCGGAGTATCGTTACCCGTATTAAGCACGGCACCTGCGATACCGTTGGTGTTTGCAACCTGGATTGCCACGTCAGGACCTTCCTTTGCAAGCTCCGCACGGAGCAGCGTGTTCATATCCACGAGCTGTACATTTACATTTACACCATACTGGTTGGTGAAGGACTCGTCTATCAGCGAACGGATAACGTTTGCCTGATCGCGGCCCGTACCTATCCAGAGTGTTATGGTCTCATTTGAACCGTCAGCGTCGGTTGAGCCGAGCGAATTGTAATCGATGACAAAGGAGTAATAAAGTCTCTTCATCTCGTTCATGAAGCCCGACCAGCCGTTGTTGCCGGAGATGCTTATCTTCTCTTCCGGTGAAGTGACAAACACCCTGTCGACCTGAAGCGGCTGTGAGATAACCTGGGTGATCCAGGTACCGCAGGCACGAACATTAGTCTTATATGTACCGATGACTCTGACAAAATGCTCCACATCCTTTATAAGATAGTCAAGCTGATCGCGCATGGTAATAAGCACTGTCTCCTTATCGGAGGTATGTCCTACCGCTGCCCTTAATCTGTTTATCGCATCATTCAGCTGATCTCTTACAACCGTCATCTCGGTAACAAGTGTGGGGAGAGACGCCTCGATCTGATAGTCACGGTAGGTATCCGGGCTCACGCCGATTATCCTTATGACCTTCCTGTATATGGCATTGAGCTTTGACACACTGTCCTGAACCTCGGCGATAATATCCGAGAACTCACCGAGCACAACCTCCATCCTGAATGTATGCTTTCCGGCCTTGAGGAAGAACATGTACGGATTGCCGTCCGCATCCGATAAGGTATCCTTTCTCCAGCCCGACTTATAATTAAAGCCGTAGTTTACGAGTTCCTTGAAGGGAACCTCTCCGTCGATATATATCTTTCTCGAGACATATATGCCTCGCATGAAGTTCTGCTTTGCAAAAAGAGAGATATTATAGTATCCGTCTGTCGGCACCTCGAAGCTCCACTCTATCCACTGGCCCGCATCATCCCAGCTTGAACCTCCGATGGTATTATTGAGCAATTCCTTTGCGCTGTAAGGCGTAACCGCCGGTGAGCTCTGATCCTGCTTCGGATAGAGCATCTGGGATGAGGTCTTCACCGCATCCTCAGCTTCTATGCTTATATTCACGCCGCTGGTTGCAGCTGCTCCCGAAGCATCCCATGCTGCCTTGACCTCTGAGTAGGATTTTATCTCCGGTACATTTTTGAAGGTAAGACCGCCTATGAGCATAGGCTCCCTCACCGCATTTATTGAGAGCTCATGCTCACCCTTGCTCAGGTAGAACGAAAGCGGCTCGGTTACATAACCGTTATTATCATAAAGCGCAGAGGTGATCCACTCCGGGATCTCGACCGAGGTAGGCTTCATGTCGTTGCCCTGGTTATCCTTGGGCCATGTAACCGTCGAAGCCCCCTTTGAAAATGCGTCCACCGCGATATCGGTAGACCAGACTCTTGAAAACTTGACTAAAGAAAGCTCAGAGTAGGGAAGCGCTCCATCGAGGAAGAAGCTTCTCTGGATCTCTGTATTCTTGCCCTTTACCGGATAATAAGTGACGTAAAGCTCATACAGACCGTCTGCGGGAGCGTTGAACTTATACTCGATCATACCCTCTTCCGAGGTTAAAACCGCATCCTTGGTCGCGCCCTCGTAGTTCTTCTCAACCGTCGGAGTTACCTCCTTGTCGCCCTCCTTATAGGACGAAAATGATGCGGCGTCGATCTCGATAACATCGGTCGGACGCGCGGCAGCCGCATGCTCCGTAAGATAGTCACTGTAGCCATAGGCGGTAGATGAATATGAGCTTGCGATAGTCTTCGCATCGTTCTGGGACATCGCAAATACTGTGTTTGTGGCACTGCTACCTGTTATGTTGCCAAACACGGATACAGCCATGACAGCAACAAGAAGCGCCGCTATGATTTTCCTTATCCTGCTTCTCTTTTTCATCATTAACCTCCTGAG
>ONVB01000168.1 GCA_900321145.1 uncultured Eubacteriales bacterium
GACGCGAGGAATCTTATTACTCTGGCATCTGCAAAAACGAAAGGAGAAACAAAATGGAAGAGAAAGTACTGGCATTATTATCAGAGGAATTCCCGGAGGTAGACTTTGAGTCCTCCGATGCACTTGTAGACGACGGCATACTTGATTCGCTTACCATAACAGGTATCATCGCATCGCTCTCGATGGAGTTTGGAATCACTATTCCTTACGAGGAGATAATCGAGGAGAACTTCAACTCCATAAGCGGACTTGCAAAAATGGTTGAAAGGCTTCAGGGCTAAGCTATGAGCGATTATTTTGATAAAACCTTGGTCGGCAGACTGTTTGCGCTGTCAAGGGAGCTTCCCGACAAGACAGCTCTCGTCTTCAAAAAGGACGGAATAACCTACGGCGAGCTTGCAGGCAGGATAGCTGCTGTTTCCGCACGGCTTAAGGAGTGCGGTGTAAAGAAGGGTGACAGAGTATGCATATCGGCAGTCTCAAAGCCCGAGTCGGTGGTCTGCTACCTCGCGACCGTTTATGCCGGCGCCATAGGCTGCTTCTTAGACAAGAACAGCAACGCGAGGATCATGGCGGATATCTGTAAGGATGCGGGCGCTGCGCTGCTTGTGACCGACAAACCCATGAAGGAGTTCGGAGAGGGGCTAAATGTCATACCGCTTCATGAAACCTACGAAAATGCGGCGGGACATGTATCTGCGGATGCGGACGGTCCGGCTGTTGCGGAAGGGGCTTCCGGCACAGATGCTTTGTCTGATGCGGTAGACAAAAATTCTACCGGGATAGACGAAAACGATATAGCGGAGATACTCTTCACCACGGGAACAACAGGCAAGCCGAAGGGAGTTATGCTCTCGTACAAGGCTGTCTACAATATACTGAGCAACACGATAATCGGGGCGGATATGAAGCGGGAGGATATACTCTTGCTGCCGCTGCCGCTCAATCATTCGTTTGCGTTAAGAGTGTTAAGGTCCGCCCTCTGGCAGGGAGCTACCGTAGTACTGCAGAACGGCTTTACATTTGCAAAGGAAGTAGAGAATAATATAGAAGCATTCGGCTGTACGCGTATGGCCTGCGTGCCGGCATCCTATGAGGTGATGAAGGGGCAGATGCAGGATGCGTTCAAGCGCGTACTGTGTGTGTTAAAATGCATAGAGTTCGGCGCGGGAAGCCTGACGGTGAGACAGAGAAAAGAGATCACGGACACCCTTCCGGATACCAGGATAATCAATACCTGGGGCAGCTCGGAGACGGGCGGCGCGCTCTTTTTGGATGTGACCGAGGCGGTAAAGGACGAGACGAGGATCAAGGCTCTCGGCAAGCCGCTCGAGGGTAAGGTAAGCGTAAGGATACTCGACGAGGACGGCAAGGAAAAGGAAAGCGACAGCACCCACCCGGGACGAATGTCCATAAAGGGCGACATGATCATGTCGGGCTACTGGAACGATCCGGTGAACACGGCCGATACTATACGCGGCGACTGGCTGCTGACGGGCGATATGGCATATGTCGAGGACGGCTTCGTCTATATGCTCGGCCGCGCGGACGATATAATAAATGTAGGAGGAGAGAAGGTATCTCCGATAGAGGTTGAAAATACTGCCGGACAGTACGAGGGCATACGCGAATGTGCCTGCATATCGGCAGACGATCCCGACGGGGTGCTCGGGCAGATACCTGTGCTCTTCATAGTGCCCGACTTTGGGTACGATAAGGACGCTTTCACCAGGTTTCTGGCCGCAAGGCTTGAGAAGTACAAGATCCCCAAGGAGATCATCACATTGGATGCCATCCCGAGGAACAGGATGCAGAAGATCGACAGAAGAAGCCTTAAGAATCTGTACGATGACCGTGACAAGCTCGATCTGATCAATCCGGTCATACAGGCTATTCTTTCGAGAAGAAGCATAAGGAGCTTTACTGACAGGGAGATCGGCGCGGATGTTCTGGAGATGATCCTGAAGGCCGGTTACAATGCACCGAGCGGACATAACCTTCAGAGCTGGAGGTTCACGGTGATAGAGGACGCTGCAAGGCTTGAGAAGCTTAAAGCTCTGACAGAGGAGACTGCCAAGGCAAACGGAGTTTATTTCTATGGCTGGAACAACCCGAAGGTTATAGTGCTCATATCAAACGACAGCAGAAATGTGAACGGATGCCAGGACTCGGCGCTTGCGGCGGAAAATATGATGCTTGCGGCACTTTCCTATGGCATTGGCTCTGTATGGCTCAATCCGCTCATGACCTTGCGTGACAAAGAACCTGTCAAGGGCTTCTTAGATGAGATAAAGGTTCCCGAGAATCACACGGTCTGGTGCACGTTGGCACTCGGATATCCGTCGAGTCCCGGAACCAAGCTTGCAAAAAATCAGGATGTAATAAACTACGTTGACAGATAATAATGATGTCGGGGTGAAAGGGTATTTTGTCCCCGATTCATGATAATTCTTGCATATTATAAAATCGGGTGGTAAAATATCACGAGTTTTGAAATACTATCGGCAAGGGAGACAATGCTATGAAGAAATATACGGAAATGACAAGAGATGAGCTCTTGAGCGAGCACGCTGCTTTAGAGGAAGAGTACAAGAAGTATCAGAGCATGAACTTAAAGCTGGACATGAGCCGCGGCAAGCCGTGCAGGGAACAGCTTGATTTATCCATGGGCATGATGGATGCGCTTAATTCACAGGTCGATCTGTCCTGCGAGGACGGTACGGACTGCCGTAATTACGGCTTACTCAGCGGTATCCCTGAGGCGAAGGTGCTTCTCGGAGATATGATGGAGAACCATCCGGACAACATAATCATTTACGGTAATTCATCCTTGAATGTAATGTATGACACCGTTGCAAGGGCTATGACTCACGGTATCATGGGCGGAACCCCTTGGTGCAAGCTTGATAAGGTAAAGTTCTTATGTCCGTCACCCGGATATGACAGACATTTTGCCATAACTGAGTATTTCGGTATAGAGATGATAGTGGTTCCCATGACTCCGGATGGACCGGATATGGACATGGTCGAAGACCTGGTGTCAAAGGATGATGCGATCAAGGGTATCTGGTGCGTGCCGAAGTACTCGAACCCGCAGGGCTATACATATTCCGATGAGACTGTCATGCGTTTTGCAAGATTGAAGCCTGCAGCAAAGGACTTCAGGATATTCTGGGACAATGCGTACGGAATCCATCACCTCTATGAGGACAAGCAGGAGTATCTGCCGGAGATCCTTGCCGAGTGTAAGAAGGCAGGCAATCCCGATATGGTATATAAGTTTGCTTCCACC
>ONVB01000284.1 GCA_900321145.1 uncultured Eubacteriales bacterium
CTTTTTTACTGCCTGATCCACAGTCATAGTATTCCCTCCGTTCCGTAGGACACATGAGCCCTTTTGTTCTAATTCTTGTTAATAGTATATTGTAAAAAAGAAATAAAGTCAACTGATTATTTCAAAAAAAGGTGTCTATTATGCATAAAAAAAGAATGTTGTTACACGCCTGCTGCGCACCTTGCAGCTCGCATTGTATCTATGTTTTAAGCGAAGAATACGAGATAGATGTCTTGTATTATAATCCGAATATCACGGATAAAAACGAGTATGAAAAAAGGGTTTTGGAGCTTGAAAGATTCCTTGCCGAAGCCCCCTTTGCAAAGGGGGTAAATGCCATAGAGGGCAGGTACGATCCGCAGGAGTTTTACGAGATCGCAAGGGGACTCGAGAGTGAACCCGAGAGAGGAAGCCGCTGTTACAAGTGCTATGAACTCAGGCTTACCGAGACAGCGAGATATGCAAAGGAGCATGGTTATGATGTTTTCACGACCACGCTGTCCATAAGTCCGCATAAGAATGCGGCATGGATAAATGAGATAGGATCAAGGCTTGCAAAGGAATATGGGACAGACTATCTGTACAGTGATTTCAAGAAGAAGGACGGCTATAAGCATTCCATAGAATTGTCAAAGGAATATAATCTCTACAGACAGAATTTCTGTGGCTGCGAGTACTCAAAAGCTGCCGCCGGGAAGGTGCATAATTCTTGACTAAATCAGGCATATAGCTATAATATAGCCTATGGTGTAATGCGGATGATCCAATTATAAGAGAGGGGTAGGTTATGACAGTTAAAGAGCTTTATGAAAGTATAGGCGGAAATTATGACGAGGTCTTAAAGAGACTTATGATGGATAAGCTGGTAGATAAGTTTATCCTCAAATTCCTTGAGGAAAACTCGTGTCAGAATCTGATCACGGCATGGGATGCAAATGACGATAATGCCATCTTTGAAGCTTCGCATGCGGCAAAGGGCGTGTGTGCCAATCTCGCGATCACACCTCTTACAAAGGTTTTAAGCACCATTACCGAGGGTTACAGACCGGGTAAGGAGAGTGAGAGAAATGCGGCTGAGGTAAGCGCCGCTTATGAAGAGTTCAAAAAGCTGTATCCGGAGATTATCGAGAAGATAACGCAGTACAGGGACGGTAAATAATCAGGGCATTAAAATATATCTGCTTTACCCGGAAATGACAGCATACGATACCGGGTGAAGGATCATAATGTAAAGAGTAAGGAGACACAATGAAAATCTATAACACACTCACCAAAAGAAAGCAGGAATTCAAACCGATAAGGGAAGGCAAGGTCGGGATATATGTATGCGGACCCACGGTTTACGACTTTATCCATATAGGAAATGCGAGACCGATGATAGTATTCGATACCCTGAGAAGATATCTCGAGAGAAAGGGTTATGAGGTCAATTTCGTGTCGAACTTTACCGATGTGGACGATAAGATAATCAAACGTGCCATAGAGGAGGGTGTGGATTCGACTGTCATATCTGAGCGCTATATAGAGGAGTGCAAGAAGGATATGGCCGCATTAAATGTACGTCCCGCAACTACTCATCCTCAGGCTACCAAAGAGATACCTGATATGATAGACCTTGTAAAGGTTCTGATCGATAAGGGACATGCTTATGAGGTAAACGGAACGGTTTACTTCAGGACAAGGTCGTTCCCGTCATACGGCAAGCTTTCCGGAAAGAATATAGACGACCTCGAGAGCGGACACAGAGCGGAGGCTCATGCCCTGAAGGTGACAGGAGAGGACGAGAAGGAAGACCCGCTTGATTTCGTGCTCTGGAAGCCGAAGAAGGAAGGAGAGCCGTTCTGGAAGTCACCGTGGAGTGAGGGCAGACCGGGCTGGCATCTTGAGTGCTCGTGCATGTCGAAGAAGTATATAGGAGATATAATAGATATACATGCGGGCGGGCAGGATCTCATATTCCCGCATCATGAAAATGAGATAGCTCAGTCGGAGGCCGCAAACGGAACCGAGTTCGCGAGATACTGGATGCACAACGGTTACTTAAATATAGACGGACAGAAGATGAGCAAGTCCTTGGGCAATTTCTTCACCGTAAGGGAGATAGGGGAGAAGTATGACCTTCAGATAATCCGCTTCTTTATGCTTTCTTCACATTACAGAAGCCCGCTCAACTTCTCCGAGGAGCTTGTAATATCGGCCAAGACGGGATTAGAGAGGATAAGGACCGCGGCACAGGCTTTGGACAAGCTTAAAGAGAGCGGACGCGACGGTGAGATGAGCGAGGCAGAGAGTGCTTCGTACGCCGAGGCCGGGAAGCTTCTCGAAAAGTTTGATGAAGCTATGGATGATGACTTAAATACTGCCGGTGCGATAGGAGTTGTATTTGAGCTTGTAAAGCTTGCAAATATCATGACGGCAGAGGGAACATCGAAGGCTTACGCCGAAAAAGTGTTTAATATATTAGACATTATGATGAATGTGTTAGGCGTTGATACTCTTGCCAAGGAGGAGATGCTTGACGAGGAGATAGAGGCACTGATAGAAAAGAGAAATGCCGCACGTAAGGAGAAAAACTTCGCGCGCGCGGACGAGATAAGGAATCTTCTCACGGAGAAGGGCATAATCTTAGAGGATACAAGAGAAGGTGTAAGATGGAAGAGAGCGTGACAGACAAGTCAAAAGCAGGAATCAAGGATCCGGCTCAGCAGTCTGCTCTTGCACTTGCCTACATAGGGGACATCGCGCTTGACCTGTATGTGAAGACATATTTTGTGAGGACGAGCGATAAGCAGACCTATAAGTATCACAAGGATGTGAGCGCCATAGTGAAGGCTGTAAACCAGGCTGCCTTTGTGCTTAAAGTGATGGATGAGCTGACTGAAGAAGAAACTGATGTCTATAAGCGCGGAAGGAATGCCAACACCCACTCTAAGGCAAAGAATGCCACAAGAGCGGAGTATATGAAGGCTACGGGACTTGAAGCGCTGTTCGGATATCTGTATTTAAAAGACGATAAGGAAAGGTTCGCATACTTTGCGGACAGAATGATAGAGGATTACCTTAGTGGAAAATAAAGAGCATAAAAAGGATTATAGAAAAGAATCCGGAAAAGATTTCAGAAAAAATATAAAAGCCGACAATGATATCGATGCGACTGAGCAGGGAAACGATGAACCCAATGTCAATCTCATTGAAGGCAGAAATGTGATACTTGAGGCTATGCGCTCGGGAACACAGCTTGACAGGATATTTATACAGGAGGGACTTCGTGACAATACGGTTGCATCGATAGTCAAGCTTGCAAAGCAAAAGGGTGTCATCTTCGATTATGTAAAGAAGGAGAGACTTTCAAAGCTTTCTCCGGACGGCAATCATCAGGGAGTCGTGGCCTATGCGGCGGCCTATGATTATGTGAGTGTCGAGGATATCCTTGCCATAGCGGAGAAGAAGGGCGAACCGCCTTTCATCATAATACTCGATGAGATAGAGGATCCGCACAACCTGGGTGCTATTATCAGAACAGCCAACTTAGCCGGTGCGCATGGAGTGATCATACCTAAGCGTAGAGCGGTAGGTCTTACAGCCGCAGCAGCCAAGGCATCCGCCGGCGCCTATGTATATACTCCTGTTGCAAGGGTCACGAACATTTCAAAGACCATAGATGAGCTTAAATGTAAGGGTATGTGGTTTGCCTGTGCGGATATGCAGGGACAGCGCATGTATGATGTGAACCTTACGGGTGCAATAGGGCTTGTCATAGGAAATGAAGGCAGCGGCGTATCAAGGATAGTCAGGGAGAAGTGCGACTACCTTGTAAGCATACCGATGTTCGGTCAGATAGATTCGCTCAACGCGTCCGTCGCCTGCGGCGTGCTCGCTTATGAGATCGTAAGACAGAGAATAGTGCAGC
>ONVB01000183.1 GCA_900321145.1 uncultured Eubacteriales bacterium
CTCGTGTCAAGTATTTTTTTAAAAAAAGACCCCTATACCATTTCTGGTATAGAGATCTTTATTCGTCATCTTAACTTAATGACATTGGCCTTACGACAGCCTCTTTTATATGCATTACGCAAGTTTACTCTTGTAACGGTACGCCTTGAACAGTCCAAACCTCTTTAACGACGCCCCTATATTTCTGTTCATTACCTTTGCCATAGTACCGAAGAAGCTCTTAATCTTGTTCTCGGCATTCTTCCTCTGCCTTATCACACCGCTTAAGTTTGCCGAAACTATACTAAAGTACAGCGTGAGGAAGTTATCCTCCTTCTCCAGATCTCCCTGATGAGCCTTCACCGCCTTATACGCTGCTTCAAGCTCCGCGCCTGAGTTGGCCTTGTTCTCAAAATACGGCTTAAGCTCATCTTCTACGGCATCGATCACAGCCTGATCCGTTGACCTTAAGTGACCTCTGATGCTCGTCGCTAAGTCAGAATTAAGCACAGCCTCATTGCAAGCCTTCTGATAAGCTGTTATAAACTCTGCCTCCTTAACCTCAAGCGAACCCTCCGCAGCTTCATTCTCCGGGTGATCCTGCAGGTTCCTGAGTCTGCTCAGCGCCTCCTTCATCTGCGTAACCGCAGCCGTCTCTTCGGTGAAGATAGCAATATACTTGTCATTGAATTGCGAGCGATCCTGCTGTGAAATCAGGCGAACCTTCTCATGAACCTTGTTTACAGGTGCGATGTTCAGCTTCTTTATATATTCATTGGCAGTGATCTCTATCTTCTCATTCTTATCTTTTGCTTCGCGCTGGCACTTAAGGAAGATATCCACCTTCGACTCTTCACTTATCGAATCGATCAGATCTATATTCTTCCTTAGGCGTGCAATCAATTTGTTTACATCCTCTACAGTATTCTGCAACCTCATCTGAGACTGAGAGAAGTTGCTTACGGATGCCGGGATCTCAATCTTTAAGGACTGTGCTTTGAGCAGGATAAGCGATATCCTCTGACCCGCAAATTGCTTGTCTCCGACACGGAAGACTCCTTGGATAGCTCTCTTAAAGTCAGGAATGCTGGCAGCGTACTCCTTCTTGGCGTTCTTGCTTATAAGCTTGAAGAACGCATCGATAAAGTCATCCGCATCACCGACAGCAGCTGCCGCAGTAAGCCTGGTGATATACTTCTGCTGAGTCTCGTCAAGCTTCGTCGCATTACCGAAGTCAATCAGAGTAAGTCCCTTGTCGTTGATCATAATATTACCTGCATGAAGGTCACCATGGAAGAAACCGCTTCCGTATATACCCTCTTCAACCCACTTATCAGCCGCTGACAAAAGGAATTTCTGTCTCTTCTCGAGTCTCTCAAGCATAACCTCAAGCTCTTTTCTGCTGCCGGTAATGCTTGCCCCGGCCTTCTTGGCCAAAAGAAGCTTTGGCTTGCCTGTGGCCTCGTCTGTTACAAGCTGTCCGTTCCTGCTCTCGAAGAACCTCGACATAATGTCGTATTCTTCCGCCTTCAAATCTTCTATATACTTATCTACGGTCTCTCCCTCTGCCATATCGAGCACAAGCGTATTTGTAGTTGATTCTACAAGGTTGCTGACCGCCACGCACTTAACCGTTGGATCACCATTATTATAGACGGCACCCCTTCTGACATTAAGAGCTTCCTGGTTAAGATCTAACTCCTCGGTTATCTTCTCGAGCTGTCCCTTCATGGTCTTGCCTATGGTACCGGTGTCGTCCCTTTCCCTGCAGAGCTTGTCATAAAGCGCCTTCTCCCTTGCCATACGGTTTCTCGCATCAGGACGCAGAAGCTTGATAACTGTATTTTTGCCTGTCTTCGGAAGGTTCGGTCCGTAGAGCTTGCATAAAAATGCCTGACCGACAGACGCCGCACCTAAAGACCTGACAACCTCGATCTTCTCTATATTTCCGTTTGAACGCTCGATTATGCTGCGCATCCTGACTCTCACCACATCCTCAGGGATAGGCATAAGCTTTGACTTCATATCCTTCACTGCAAGACGCATCTCGGGGGGCAGAGCCTTCTCGGGCATGCCCTGAAGCATCTTCTGCATGAGAGGGCCCGCTCCTTTAAAGAAGCCCGCTAAGGTATTGCCTCTCCTTCTGGTGATCTCAGCCTTCTTTTCGTCCTCGGTCGCATTTTCTTCAGGTTCGTTCGTAGGAACCGAATTCCTGAATATAGAGGCAACCATCGAGAGCTGATCCTGTGTGGACGACTCTTTGAAGTATCTGCAAAGGATCATCTTGTTTAAAGCGCCCTGTCCGTTCGTGTTCAGCGCTTCCTTCTTTATCCTCTTGGAAAGCTCGGCGGTATGCTCTGCCCTCCTCTCGAGCATTTCATCTCTGGAGAGATTCTTTACATTCAACGGTCTGAGGTTGTCGTTGTCCTCTACATCCTCCTTGTAGGAGAATATCTGATCAGCTGCCTTCTCAATCTCCTTCTGCATGGCATCACAGCACTTCTTTACTCCGTCCTTGATCTTAGCATCGTGCGCCTCAAACTTCTTGCTCAGGGAATCATCATGCTTTGCTGCCTTGAGTATGTCACCGATTTCCTGCTCCGATTTGCTTTCAAGTGCAAACTCCCTGTCAAGAGTCTTTACACTGTCCTTTATGGCATCGATGAGCATTTTCTTGAAATCGGGCTGGCCCGGCTGTGGATCGGGTACGGACATACGCCTTATGGTACGATCGATGATCTCCATGTTTTGCGACGAGAGAATGAGATGTATCGCATCCGCATGTTTAAACAGGCTGTCACGAAGCAAATGGCCGTAAGTAAGAGATTTCTTGAGCTTGTCGTCACCGTCGTACTCTTCTTTCCTTATCTTGGCACTTCTCTCAGCGTCCACTTGAATCCTTCGATTTTCCTCTTCAGACAGATCCTCATCAAGAGCTCTTGTTGAGCCGTAGATCATATCGGCCACAAGCTCTTTAACTTTAAGCTCCTGCTCGGACCACTGCGGTTCATCCTGGGCCGCTGCCTTCTTCTCGTTTTTCCTAATAATCACCTGTTCATTAAGCTCAAGCTTCTCTTCGTCGCTTAACTCCGTCTCCTCATTTTCGAGCTTTCTTAAGAGCTTTAAGGTTTCATGTACATTTATGTTTATATTCCTATGAGTCAGTGCAGCAGTCGTCGCGCTCTCACTCTTTTCACTATTGCTGCTGTGATCGTTTAACACGTTGGACGCAAGATGAAACAGCATGTCGGTAGAGAGATCCTCATAGTAAGCAGCCGGCTTGCCCGTAACCGACACAAGCACCTTAATTGCAAGATCTGTGGTTTTGGCTATATCTCCGAAGTCCATATTGTCCCTATCCATGTATAGTATCTTAGCGAAGCAGTTGGTATATACAACCGCCTTGCCGTACTTTTTTACATTTGAACACATGTCGGCTTCAATGTACTCAACCACCCTGTCTGCCGGAACATTCAAAGCAAGCTCCTTGTCTCCGAAGCTAAGCTTTAAGCTTCCGTTTTCTTCACCTGTAAGTCTTGCCTTGCAGTTTCCGAATGAGAGCTGTGTTACAAAGGCATGTCCTTTTTTTGCAAGCGCTAAATTGCGCCTTAATGCAAGTATGCTTTTAGCGTTGTCATCGTCTTCCTTAGAGAAGAGCGCGGACGGAATCACCTGTAAAAGCAATATATTGGCAAGTGCCTTTTGATCCTTGTCAAGAGAAGCGAGGATACTCTCCTCTCTCTTGTTAAGCTGTCTGTACACAGCACCTTCAACCTGTACGTGCTGTTCCTCCTCACGTACCTGTCTTACTGCCGACAGACGGTCAAGTATATCCTTCTCGTTCTTAACTATATCAAAGCCGCCCTCTATCTTAGCCTTTAACTCGTTAAAGCCGGTCACAAACCTGGTTCCCTTGAGTACCTTCAATACGTCCGCGAATCTGTCCGGCTCGTTGGTTACAAGTCCGTGGATCAGTTTAGCTGTCTCCTCGACCTTGTTCCTGTCTAAGCCCGTATCGGCCGTATTCCTTGTAAGAAGCTGTGAGTTAAAGCTCTTAAGCTCGCACACAGATTCTATCAGAAGAGCAAATGCATCAAGGTCTTTATCAAACTTTGCCTCTCGCGTGATCTTGATATTTTCGAGTCTCCTTGCTTCGACAAGCTCATATAAGCCTAAAGTCGATCCTGATACAAGTGTGCCGAAGTTGGCATCGGAAAGCATGTGTTTAAGCTCGGGCTTACCCGCAGCTTCAAGAGACATATCTACTACAGCATTGTCCAGACCGTACTCAGCTATATCCACCTCCGAAGGGCTTGATGAGCAGAGCTTTTTGGTGACATGAACAGCGAGCTTCTCTAAGAGCGCATCGGCATTCATCCCGTTAAGGAAGGTATCCTCAGCGTTCTTTCCGGTATTCTTAAGGATAGTGTCGATTCTCATGGCATTCCTGAGTATCTCATCCTTAAAGTAATCCATGTTCTCGTTGATAAGCTTGTTCAAGCGCTTATCCGACGGCAGCTTGACTCTTGCTCTGCCGGCCTGGTTTCTGATGAAGGTCTTTAATCTGTTCCTTAAGTCCCTTGTCTTCCTGTTTCTTACAGCCTTCACATCATCGGCTGACGGAATTGCACCGAAAAAGGTGTTGACCTTCGCGGCAAAGGCACCAAGCGGCACCCTGTCTCCGAGAGCCTTGGTCCTGCTGACAAGAGACTCCCTCGACCTGATCTCGGTCATAATCTCGAGGATTGCTTTCCTGCTGAGAGGCTTTGAGGTTACCTGGTCCCTATCAAGCCCAAGAATCCCCACAAACAAAGGTCTGTAGTACACCTTCTCCTTCATGGAGAGTTGTTCTAAAGCAAGCTTTAAAAATCGCTCCTTTACTCTGAGGTTCTCGGCACTTTCATCACCGGTCTTATTGCGCCTGATATATGAATTGTTGATGATGGAGAGACCACCTTTTTTGTTCAGCACAACCTGACCGCGGTTCTTCTCTCCCAAAACAGAAAGAAAATCGGCAAACCTGAGCTTGGTTATGTTCTCCGAATACTCTTCCTTCTTGTCAACCTCGAGGAACTTCTGCTCGTAGTAATTATTTATCTTCTTTGTTGCCTTTTCAAAACTCGTTTTTGCTTCGGTAAACTTTTCCGGATCCCGGTTTCTTAAGTCAGCCTTGGCCGCCTCTTCCTTGATCTTGGGGATGATCAGGCCTCTATGTTCTTCCTCACCAATGATATCAGTGTCTTCAAGTCCCCACTCTGCCATCTTGTATTCAAGCATCTTCTTAAAGCCATGAACCTGGTCTAACTTATTTAACAAAGCAAGCTTTGTTTCATAATCCAGTCCCTTAAGATTATCCTGTTCCGCATACGCCTCGAATGCATAGCAACGGTTAAGCATGCGCGCAAGAACATCGCCGTTTTCCGAAAGCCAGTTGATATTCAGCATATTAATGTTGAAATCATAGGCGAGAACCTCATGTGCTTTGGACACTAAGAACTCCTTGAACTGTTCATCATTTCCCCATACGGCTTCATATAACCTTTTATTTCCGGCCTTGTCATCCTTTACCATCCAGGCAGAGGCCAGCCTGTTTCGGTTTATATCGTTTATTCTGTTGTACTTATCGGTAGTCTTTAAGTCTTTGATGGAAAAATCCGCATTAGCCTTGGCAAGATTGACAAGTGCTTTATCCGAATATACTTCTATATTCGAGTGATAGTTTTGGGCCTTTTGCTCGTCGGTAAGATCTTCCCTGGCATAGATAAGCTGCCTCTGTCTCTCTCTGTAACCGGGTGTGTTGATATCTGCTATCTTTAAGTCGCGCTCTTGTTCTACGCCCGCTATCCTTAGCTTTGTCTCGGCCGACAAGTCTACTACCGCTTTCTTCTCCGCATCCTTAAGCTCTTTTTTCTGCGTGTCAAGCTCTTCTTTGTAATACTTACAGAACCTGTAGCTTCCGGTCGTCAAAAGTCTGTTGTCGGTTTCATTTTTCTTGTTTCTTGCCTCAGTCCTGTCGCGGTCATAATTTACACCCTTGACCTTCTTCGTATACTTGGCCTTAAGCGCACTCGAAGAGAGCGTCTCCCTTGCCTTAACCTCTGCAAGCTTGATATTGATCGCATGCTTTAAGCCCTTTGATACAGACCTCTCATACTCCTTAGCCTTGACGAAGTCCTTAATATCAACCTGCTGCGGTTGCTGAGCCTGAACCTGCCTGTTCTGATTGGCCGCTTGTACTCTGTTAACATTTTGCTGCCTGTTCTCGTCCATTGATATCTATCCTTTCTCTCTATTACCGGATTCTTTAGTCTATGATCACAAATCTGTGCTCAACAAGTCCCTTATCTGTATCGTTAAAACTGCTCTCGGTCTCACCGCGTGCTATAAGGAAGTCATAGAGACACTCCGTATCGTCACTGTCTTCTGTGAAGAACAGCTTCGCAGCTATACCCTCGTCGTTATCGTGAAGCTGCTCCATAAGTGTATCCAAAAGAAGCGAACCTCCGCCGTTTCTTCTGACCTCCGGATGCACATAGAAGCTATCGATCACAAAGAGATCATCAGACTCCATGGTTCCGGCGATAGCACCGCAGGCCTTCTCGTCTACGGAGATTCCGAGTATCACTGTCGGTTCATCCGCTTTAAAATCCTTAATAGTCTTGGATGACAGGAAATCCTCGAACAAGCTAAACTGTACCGCAGTTACAACTCCGATCTGAAATTCTTCATTCATTGTATTATCCTCCTGAAATAATATCTGTATTATACTTGTATTAAGTCACAGATGTTACACATCCTCATACACAAACTGCCTCATTTTATTCAAGTATAAAATGAGGCAGTAATAATCATGTTTGTTATTTACCGGGCACAAAGTGAACACCTCGTCTTACATTAACGGGGTGGATATCCGGTACTATGTAGTCAAGCAGGCCTCCGAGCGAATTCTCAAAGCATTTCAGGTAGACCGCCTGGTCGGCGGGGTAGTGCTCCTTTACCATGCAGATGCTTCCGTGAAGCAGTCTCAAAGGCGCTGTCCTGTCGATATTCTGCGAGAGCAGGAAGATAGGCTCGAGCATACCTCCCATATGCTTCTTGATCAGAAATGCACCATCGATACCGTTTGGAGTCCTGTGCACACAGCTTATCTTCTTGTCCACGCTGTTGATATCCATCAGCACACGCTTTGCTTTCTCGTTGTTCTTTAAGCTCATCAGGAAGCGCATAGTCTCCTTGATGTCTATGAGACCCATATTGATATAATCTCTGTGAGGGCGCGCCGAAGCAAGAGACGGGTTCTTGATAAGGTCGCTGAAGGGCTGAAGCACATCTCCCTCGACCGCTGTCTCGAAGCGGAATCTGTACACAGACAGAAGGTCCTGAACCTCTTCGGCCATATCTCCCTCAGGGATATCGGCTGTGATGCAGTCATGCTGTATCTCCGTTACCTTCTCGAAGAAATAATCCATCAGACCGCTTCCTATGCCCTGACCTCTGAGTCCTTCCCTTACAAAGAGCCACTTGATCATAGGTAATTCTTCTTACAAAGGCCTTGTCAAAGCCCGAGTAGAAGTTCGTGGCGAGCAGGCTCATGCCCTTGTACTCCTCCACCCTCTGCAGAAGAAAGGCAATCTCCTGGTTCGCATATCTGTCGTTCGAGCTGTCCACATCCGTTCTCTTCGAGAACTCTTCATTAATTTTCTTCAGAGCAATATCCAAAGAGCTTTTGCATTATGACATTTACAGAATGTGCCCTGATAGGCAATACCTGATTTCTTGAAGAGGGTA
>ONVB01000114.1 GCA_900321145.1 uncultured Eubacteriales bacterium
CACGACGCAGCTCCTCGAGCTCGGCATCCCGGTTGTGGTCGCACTGAACAAGAGCGATCTTTCCGCGAAGAAGGGAAATAAGGTGGATGCAATGAAGCTTTCCGATAAGCTCGGCTGCCCCGTTATAGAAACAGTCTCCACTTCCGACAAGGGTTTAAAGGAGGTTGTAAATGCAGCAGCCTCAGTTGCGGGAAAAGGACAGAAAGCACCTTATGTACAGGGAAATATAGATCTGCACGACAAGTCAGCTGTTGAAGCTGCCGACAGAAAGCGTTTTGATTTCGTAAACGGGATAGTCAAAGAAGTCGAGAAACGTAAGACTCTCACCAAGGACAAGACCGTCGGAGACAAGATAGATAAGATCATAACACATCCGATCCTTGGTCTCTTCATCTTCGCCGGGATCATGTTCCTCGTATTCTACATCTCCCAGACTACGGTCGGTACCTGGCTCGCCGATATCTTAGTCGGCTGGATAGAGACCTTCCAGGAGTGGGCAGGCGAGAAGCTCGGCGACGCAAACCCGCTTCTCTATGCATTGCTTATCGACGGTATAATCGGCGGTGTCGGCGCAGTTGTCGGCTTCCTGCCGCTTGTAATGGTAATGTACTTCCTCATCGCTCTCCTCGAGGATTGCGGATATATGTCGAGAGCTACCGTTGTTCTCGATCCCATCTTCAAGCGTGTGGGACTTTCCGGTAAGTCGGTTATCCCCATGATCATCGGTACTGGCTGCGGCATCCCTGCGATAATGGCCTGCCGTACCATCAAAAATGAGCGTGAACGCCGCTCCACTGCCATGCTTGCAACATTCATGCCGTGCGGTGCAAAGCTTCCGGTCATCGCTCTTTTCGCCGGTGCATTTTTCCCTGATTCAAAGTGGATCAGTTTTGTATGCTACATGCTCGGTATAGTGCTTATACTTTTGGGAGCACTCCTTATAAAAGCCATAACAGCTTCAAAGTTCAGAAAGTCCTTCTTCATCATTGAGCTTCCCGAGTATAAGCTTCCGAGTCTGTGGTTTGCAGTAAAGTCCATGCTCGAGCGTGGCAAAGCCTACATCATCAAAGCAGGAACCATCATTCTTGTATGTAACACGGTGGTTCAGATCATGCAGGCATTCAACTGGAGCTTTGAGGCTATTGAGGAGGGTGCCGAGGACACATCCATCTTAGCAAACATTGCAGGCCCCTTCTCATATCTCCTGGTTCCGATCGTAGGTATCGCATCATGGCAGCTTGCCGCTGCAGCGATCACAGGCTTTATCGCAAAGGAAAATGTAGTGGGTACCATAGCTACCGTATTTGCCATAACGAACTTAGTCGATCCTGATGAACTCGAGCTTATAGGCGAGGGTACCTCGGTTGCCGCAGTGATCGGCATATCCAAGGCCGCAGCGCTTGCATATCTTATGTTTAACCTCTACACTCCTCCGTGCTTCGCGGCTCTTGGTGCTATGAACTCGGAAATGAAATCGGCCAAGTGGCTCTGGGGTGCTATAGGACTTCAGCTTGCAACAGGCTTTACCGTAGGCTTCCTTGTATACCAGATAGGTACACTTATCGAGACCGGTTCACTCGGCGCAGGCTTTGCAGGCGGACTTATCGCCATCCTCTGCTTCGCAGGTATAATAACCGGTATCATCATCCACAACAACAAAAAAGTTGCACTTGAATATCAGCTCAGTCAATCGTAAACTACAGATAAGGAGGTGGCACTGCACATGGGAGCCGTATTAGCAAACATCATACTCATATTGATCCTTCTCGGTCTCGTCGGCGGCGCCGTTCTATATCTGTATAAGCAGAAGAAAAAAGGCGTGCACTGCGTAGGCTGCCCTTACGCGGGAGGCTGTGCAAAGGCCGGAAACTGCAGCTGCAAAAAACAGTAAACAAGTGATATATAATATGTGACTGATAATATGTAACTAAAAACAAAATACCGCCCGGTACGAATGGAATATATCCGTACCGGACGGTATTTTATATTATATCCTATCTATCCTACCGCTACGCGGTTCTTACCTTTTGCCTTCGCCTCATAGAGAGCCTTGTCTGCACGCATACATACGCTGTCCGCACTCTCGCCCTTTCGATACTCGGTCACACCTAAGGTCATGGTCACATGTCCGACCTTTTCAAAAACGGTTTTACCAAAGTCTATACGAAGTCTCTCGGCAAGCTCTTTTGCCATCTCTATATCAGTTTCGCGAAGGAGGATCATAAACTCCTCTCCACCCCAACGCCCTATATCCGCAGGTAACCTGCTGTCAGATACATCCTTTCTCAGGATATTCGCAAGTCCTCTCAGCACCTGGTCGCCCTCGTGATGTCCGAAGTGATCGTTTACGCTCTTGAAGTCATCAAGGTCCATCATTATAAGAGATATCGGATAATCCTCTTCATTTTCCGACTCGACCTCTGCCGTGATCCTCTTCTGTATCTCACCTCTGTTCAGCAATCCTGTGAGAGTATCGGTTATCGCAGCATCCGCAAGCTTCTTGTAAGCTTCCTCCATCTCCTCTGTCGTTGCATTGATGAAGGTAGTTAATCGCTTGATCATATTGATCTTGCCTGTCTTACTCTCCTCCGACGGGATATAATACACTTCCCTTTCGGGATCCACATCTCCCTCGCGCATGGCAGCCACAACCAGGGTCACATTGTGAAGGTTCATATATCTATCGGTCCGTAAAAACTCACCCGATGTGAAGAAACCCGCGGTCGGAGCTATCGCCTCAAAAGGCATAGTCTCGGTACCGACATCCTCATCACCCCAGTAGGTTCGCCTTGCAGCACAGGAGAATACATCTATGACCTCCGGCATAAATACCGCAACAGCCATGCTGTCTTCCTTTATACTGTCTAAGATAACCTCCGGGTCACCGTATGCCAGCCTAGCAACCACACCTTCGTCTATAGCCGTGCTTAAGTGTATGGAACCGTCAGGATTACAGTGCTTAGGCACTCTCAGGAGATTGACACCGTTTTCCTCAACAAACAGAGGAAACTCCAACGCGTTGTCATAAAAGCTCGAATCATTCTTTATGTTGAGATACTTGTCATACACATCAAATGCAGGCTTGCCGTCAAGCTCGTATAGTCTGTTGTCTTCGATCTTCGACACAACCATCTCTCTGCCAAGAGGCTGCCAGCCCGTGATGTGCATTGTAACTACGTGGAACTCCTCCCCTCCGATCAGCAGAAAGACAACCGCACTTTTCGAGAAGCCATTTCCCTTTGAGAATACAAACGAATTGTTTCTTTCATGATTTGTGGTAAATGCTCCGCCGCCGAAAATAGATACATCCTTCCGGCACTCAGCCATCACGTTGCAGAATTCGGTCATACTCATTCCGTTGATGGTAGTAAGCAGTTCAACCGACTTTACCCAACGGTTTGCATCGATATAATTCTTCAATGTTTTAACCGTATCAGCTTCGTTCTCCTCATTCATGGGAATCTGAAATACCCTGACAGTTGTATCCGGATACTCAAACACCGTACAGATAATGGCAATCCCCTTCCTGCCCAGGCTGCCTGACACGATATTGCCTTTCGAGGAACAGCCTATGTAGTTTGCATCCGGAAAAAACTTCTCTATGCCGCGAATAACCTCCGAAATGTGACTCTTATCCTCATTATCATCACTCTCGGAAAATATATGAAACAGCATCTCATGTACTATCTGCCTCTTGGTCCACTGCTTCAGTTTACTGAGTTCTCTTGCGAAAGAGTTCTCATTCTCATACTCAAATTGAAATCTCCTCATGCAGTTTTCCCCCATTTCCCCTTTGTATTGCAACTTCCTCACCGCATTCGAAATGGCTTAGCCATCCCGAACACAGCTTGGAAAAGCCTGACAAGGTTTTACTTCAAAGTCTTCTTTACCGCCTCAACGACAGCATCGGTATTTATGCCGAAATAATCAAATATCTTTCCGCCCGGGCCTGATGCACCAAATCCCTTCATGCCTACAAATTCACCATCAAGACCGATAAACTCGCCCCAACCGAAGGATGACAGCGCTTCAACTCCCACTCTTGCACGAACAGCCTTGGGAAGCACACTCTCCTTATACTCATCGGGCTGACGCTTGAATTCATCCATACAAGGCATGCTGACAACTCTTACATCCACGCCTTCGCTCTTAAGTCTCTCCTTAGCCTCCACCGCAAGCTGCACCTCTGAGCCCGAAGCTATGATTATCGCATCCGGAGTACTCTTCTCCGAATCCTGAAGGATATAACCACCCTTTAACGCATCCACTCCGCTTCCGTCAAGCTGAGGAAGATTCTGTCTTGATAAGATAAGAGCTGTCGGAGCCTTCTTTTCATTTAACGCAAAGTACCAGGCAGCTGCACACTCCTTGCCGTCAGCAGGTCTGAAAGCAAAGAAGTTCGGAAGAGCTCTGAGCATGGCAAGCTGCTCTATCGGCTCATGTGTAGGTCCGTCCTCGCCCACGCCTATGCTGTCATGGGTAAATACATATATAAGCGGAAGTCCCATAAGAGATGAAAGTCTTGCCATGGGCTTCACATAATCACTGAATACGAAGAAGGTCGATACGAAAGGTCTCAAACCTCCGTGAAGTGCCATACCGTTACCCATAGCAGCCATTGCAAGCTCTCTGATACCGAAGTGAAGGTTATTACCCTCCGGTGTCTCGCCCGAGAAGTCTCCGGCACCGTTCATATAAGTCTTGGTCGAAGGTGCAAGGTCTGCAGCACCGCCGAACATATTCGGAACTACATCCTTGATGAGATTTAAGAGCTTGCCCGATACATTTCTTGTAGCCTCAGGCTTGTCGAACATATTCCAGAAGTCATCCATATCATAGAGCTTCTTGGCATTATCGCTGTCATGATAGGTATCCCAGAGCTCCTTCATATCCGGGTACTTAGCGCAGTAATCCGCAAAGAGCTTGTTCCACTCCTCCTCTGCTGCCGCCATACCCGCTTTCAGCTCCGCAAAGTTCTGCTGAACATCCGCTGCCACGGTAAAGGGCTCCTGTCCGCCAAGACCGACATTCTCCTTTAATGCCTC
This sequence comes from uncultured Eubacteriales bacterium, assembly GCA_900321145.1. Taxonomy (GTDB): domain Bacteria; phylum Bacillota; class Clostridia; order Lachnospirales; family Lachnospiraceae; genus Coprococcus_C. The sequence goes on from ONVB01000114.1 coordinate 5,046, forward strand.
CACATTCTCTGCGCCGAGAGGCTCGCCGTGTGCCGAAGCCTTGCCCTCCTTAGCCGGGCAGCCCGCACCTATCTTGGTCTTGATCTCGATGAGAGAAGGCTTGCCCTTTGCTGCCTTTGCTGCCTCGATAGCAGCACCGATAGCGTCAAGGTCGTTTCCGTCCTCCACAAGCTGTGTATGGAAACCAAATGCCTCAAAGCGCTTTCTCACATCCTCGCGGAATGCTATGTTCGTGTCACCCTCTATGGTTATGTTGTTTGAATCATATAAGATAATGAGTTTGTCAAGACCGAGTGAACCTGCCAGAGAGCACGCCTCGTAGCTAATGCCCTCCATCATACAGCCGTCTCCGCCGAGCGCGTAAGTATAGTGGTCAACCACATTAAATCCGTCCTTGTTGAATACTGCCGCAAGGTGCTTCTCGGCCATAGCCATACCGACAGCCATTGCTATACCGGCGCCAAGCGGGCCTGTGGTAGCCTCCACACCTACAGTGTGGCCATACTCCGGGTGTCCCGGTGTAAGTGAGCCGAGCTGTCTGAACTGCTTCATATCATCCATAGTAAGTCCGTATCCGAACATGTATAAGAGTGAATAAAGAAGAGCCGAGCCGTGTCCGCCCGAGAGGATGAATCTGTCTCTGTCCGCCCAGTTCGGGTCAGCCGGATTGATCTTCATATGCTTTGACCAGAGCTCGTAGGCCATAGGCGCTGAACCTAAGGGAAGCCCCGGATGTCCGGACTTTGCCTTCTCTATCGCCTCTGCGGCAAGTACTCTGATGGAATTAACGGATTTTACATCAATGTCTCTCATTTTATAATTTTATCCTTTCTTGTATTGTAAGATTCTTCGCTTCGCTCAGAATGACACAGTGTCATAACCGTGTCATTCTGAGGGCGCATGCCCGAAGAATCTTTAGTTGTTCTGTGCTCTTGCGACTATTCTTAAGATCCTGATGAACAGGTTTACTATGTCTACATAAAGCTCTGCTGCAGAGTCAATAGCGTTATCTACTGTCTTCGGCAGTGCATTTGCCTTGGCCCAGTCATAACCGATGTAGCCGCAGAAGATAATAACTACTATGTAGTCGATGATCGAAAGATATGTTCCAAAGAAGATGGCTGCCACGAGCTCAACCACTACGGTTATCATAAGTGTTACAAAAAGTGTCTTACCTAAGCTTAAGAAGAACTGAGGGAATATATTTGCTGCTGCCATCATGGCCAGTGTAACTACCGCTGTTATACCGAAAGCGATGGTGATCGCCGTGTTGTAGCCTGCCATAGCATATACGTTGAGGATATAGCTTAAACATATACCGAGCGGAACCACAAACAGATTATAACCTATAAAGCTGATAGCCGGCTTGGTTGACTTGTGAACCATGATACCGCCCGCGATAACCATTCCGAGGTAAACAACCAGGAAGAGGATTGGGTTGCCGCTGATCAGGTTAGCGCATGCATCATAGCAGAAGGCTACCATAAATAAGTTAATAAGGAAGCCGTAGAGAAGGCATCCACCGATGACCATGTTGTACTTCTGAGGTGATATCTCATCCGCGCTGTATACCCCTGAGCCATATCCCGAGCCACCGCCCTGACCGTAGCTGCCCGAAGCCTGCTGTGCATAGAGAGGTGCGTTGAACGGATCCGCAAATCCCTGATTCTGCTGGTTGTAAGGCTGCTGGCCATAGGGTTGCTGACCATAAGGCTGATTTCCGTACGGCTGCTGACCGTATGGGTTGTTGTTTGACTGATCGTATGGGTTGTTGTTCCCATTGTTGAGATTGAAATCTGACATAGCGTCCTCCTTTGTGATCATAACTTATTGTTATTATATATATGGCTTTATGCCATTATATCTTATATTACGTTAAGAATCGGAATCACTCCTCTGTCTTGTCATCCACGGAAGTATCCGCTAAAGCTTCCTCTTCCTCCGCTTCCCTATAAGGCTCATAACCTGCAAGCTCATCGAGCCTGTCTGCTATATCATGGTAGTAATCATGGAGCGACTTGGCCATAAGTCCCATGTTGAAGTTGGTTATATCCGCCTTCTCCTGAACCTCGACTACCGCACAGAAGGTGCATACCACAAATACCGCGAGTACCAGATCAAGGATAAAGCCCACTGTCGGCATCCAGCCTCCGGTGTAGCCGCCGTCGAAGATGAAAAAACAGGTCTTCGTGACCACATATACGATCATAAATATTACGGCAAGAAGCTCATACCATGAATCGGTAACCGAAAACCGATGCACCTGCCTGTTCTTCTCGTATATATTCTCCGCCTCGGGCTTTACATCCTTTATGTCTTTTTCGTCCATCACTAAACCTCCTACACCACCTGAACCTTAAGCATATTAGTGGTTCCCGTCACTCCGAGCGGTACGCCCGCACCGACTACCACGGTATCACCGCTCTTTAAGTGTCCCTTTTGCTTGGCTGCCTCAAGCGCATGGTCGAAGAGTCCGAATATCTCGTCCTTTTCTTCGAGGAGATACGGAACCACGCCCCAGGACATATTCAGCTTTCTGTAGGCCTTCTCGCTCGTGGTCCCTGCGATGATCGGGCAGGTAGGTCTGTACTTCGATACATTTCTTGCACTCATGCCCGACTTGGTTACCATGACTATCGCCTTTGCACCGAGATCCATGGCCATCATACATGCCGAGTGGCACACCGCATCCGTTACATCCGGGTTGGTCTTCCTGCCGTAGTTATGGAAGCGCTGCGCGTAATTGATGTCGTTC
>ONVB01000115.1 GCA_900321145.1 uncultured Eubacteriales bacterium
AAGATCATAACAACGATTGTTCTTCGTGATAGCCTGATTTGAGCTCGATTTTGACAACGTCATATATCCCGGTTGAACAAAGTCTTCACCGATTACCGTCTCATCGTGCACATTTATAAAGCTACTCTCTATAGGCTTAAATGTAACGCCGATAGTCAGTGTCTGCCCTGTCTCAACAACAAAGCCTTCATCACCACCGTAAAGATAACCACTGAGCTCGTAAAGACCACTACTCGGCACGATTATCTCCTGTAGCCAAAAGTGTCTACCAGGTTCGACATTCACCCAGTCAGACAGATTGTTATCAAATGTATCGTTGAAACCAAGGAGCAAATCACGGTTCTTTAGGAAGCCATCCGCATCAAGTTCCTTTGAATACGATAATGCATAGTGTGCGCCAACCAACGACTCAGGAACCGACTTGTCATACCCCGTATTTTTTATGACTGCGGCAACTTCCTCCATGGTCAGCACTTTACCATCCTGCATCGGACTTTTCGCTATTCTTACCGCCGCGATATTATCATATGTATATGAAAGCATAGACTGCTTAATCTTATTGTTCTGCGGGTGATGGATCCACACCTGAAGGTTTATCGCAGGCACATCCGGCAAGGTCTGAACATAGTTATACCAATCTATGATTGCGTTTGCTGAAGCTGCAGGTATCTCGGTATAATCATCTCCTATCAGCTTTGCCTTCCAGTTCTTGTTGGTTATACCCGCAAGCTGGCATGCATATGCAAGAGCCCTGTCCGACACCGCGTAAGCAGATGCTGAGGGTATGCTCTCGGTTGTCGCTGAAGGAGCATTATTGCCGTAACTGTTTATCGCATTTACCATATTGGTTATGAATGTCCAGTCTCTCTTTATCAAAAGCTTATATCCCGGAGCACCGAACGAATAATAAACCATCTTGATAACTGCAGCGTCCGATATGCCATACCCTGTCGAATATGTATCACTTCCACTTGGGTTGTCACCGGAAGGAATAACGCAGAAGGCGTTACAGTTGCTCTCGCTCGCAGGCTCTGATGTAGCGAAATAATGAAAGCCAACTCCCGGTACTATTGCATCTGACGCGTAGAACTTAGTTGAGTCCGCTGCATTAATCTCAGGACCTTCTTCAAAAAACAGTTCTTCCGTACTTTCCTCTGGGTCTTCCTCTGCTTCACTTGGTTCTGACTCTTCCACCTCTGTTTCTTCTCCCTCTGTCTCTGGCTCTGCATCAACCACTTCTGTGACTTCTTCGCTTTCCTCTTCGATAACTACTAGAGTTTCATTACCTTCAGATTCAATTTCCTCATTTGATGCCTCTTCCTCTGTTGCCACTACAGTTTCGTCCGCCCGAACTGCCAAAACAGCGTTACCTCCCATTAGCGGTATAGCAAGAGCAACCGCCAATAGTAACGCTACCAACTTTTGTCTTAATTTCATCTCTTATTCTTCCTCCATTTCTTTATTGATATATATGACATAAAGCCCTCAGGCATATCTTTAGGTAAAACAAAAAGGACACCTGACTTTTCTAAGTCAAATGTCCTAGATGTATAAAACACATATATTAAAAACCTAATCAAATGTATAGCTTATTGCTTCTCTGAGTATTCTCTGCCAATCCCTTTCATGACGCAATACACGGATAACAAATATAGTTTTCTTTGCATCGTCTACATAATAAAATATAATTGAGGGATTAAATACTTTTTTCAAAATCAACCTGTCCCTATAGTATATTCCCGTCCCGGTATAAAACTCAAAATCACTGCTCAATGCTTTGATTTCACGATCAATATCCTCATCAAACTGATCTGCTCGCTTTCTTCCAAATCGTAGTTCAATATAATCTAAAATGTCCGCAACATCATATACACTCTCTCGCGACCACACAACTTCGTAGTTATGCATTTACAACCTCTCCTTTACCACTTCTGGCATTGCGGCGTATCTCACGAATTCTTCTTACTTCCTCCATTGCATCCTCATGCGACAATGTCCTACCCGAATCTATATCCTCAAGTCCTCTATCCAATAACCTAAGCAGATTCTGATCAACCTCAGAAGCATCCCTTATAACTATACTTTCATCAAGCATGTTCCACACCTCCTTCTTTCAACCGTATACCTATGATGAGTATAGCAAAATACGCTCTAATAATCAATTACTCTTTTCTCCAAGATGCTTACTCCCAGTACCCCTCTTTGATAACCACAGTCTCATAATGCCCTTCCTCCGGGTGTTCCAGTGTCTTTGTTACGATTACATCAAATGCAACATCCGTCCTATAGCCATAGCATAGTTCCTCACGACTTATCTCTCCATTGACAACTTTAAGCCAGGACTCAGAAAGATGTTCACTTCCCTTTCCATCTATTATTGCTCCACAATAATTACACACATCATGATATTCAGTAGCCGGTTCTTCCCATGTCTCCGTCCAAGCCTCATGATCCACAACCCACACCTGCTCCGTTACAGGCTCATGCCATACCTTCTGCCGCTCTGTGCTTTCCACAACTGTCTGCTCGGTTGAGGTCTGTTCCGAAGTATCAGTCTCTGATAATGACTGCTCCGTAATAGCTTGCTCGGTAGTTTGCTGTTCCGTTATAAGCTGTTCGGCTGAAGTTTGATTCACTGTCTGTTCTGTGGTTGTCTGTTCTGTAGTAATCTGCTCCGTAGTAGTTATCTCCGTTATTGCAGCCTGCTTATTTACCGGAGCACTTGTCTCATTCTTTTCCGTACTTATAGACTCTGTATCATCACGCAGCTTCACATTTTTGTCTTTTGACTTAGCTTTTTCTTTGACATACTTCGCCTTAACTACATCATCCTTTTCCTTTATATCATTCTCTGTAGTAACATCAGTTCTGTCGACAACTTCCGGAGGCTTCACATCTGAGGCAAAAGGTTGATCAACACTGTGAACCTTCCCTTGCATGCCGATCAGTATTACAGCACTTGCCATCAAAGCCACTAATACAAATGCTATAAGTGTTTTCCTCTTCATACAGCCACCTCCCCGTATCTTATCGGTCTATATCTCAATATGCTCTTCAAGATACTTTTCAAATTCTTTCCTTTTTACAAGTTTTCTGTGACCTACATACAACACAAAATTGCACAATGGATTTCTAAGCATCTCAGCAATCTTGCAGACACCTATATTAGAATACTCCGCCGCCTCCTTAATTGTTAGGTTTAGTTTCTTCTCAATCGGAATTCTGTTTTCTTCTTTTCCTTTGTTTTCGCCCTCGCTAGTTATTATCATGCCTGATCACCTATCCTTTCTTCAATCATATGCTTTATCTCCTCTATCAATTCTTCATCCCTTTTGGTTTTCCTCAATACCATGTGAAGCAGAATATTTAGCATTCTTTCATCCGTCATTTCATTTACATCTTCCTCAATCGATACGCTTCGAAAAAGCGCATTATCATCTGCAAGCTCTCCCATGCCGTTGTTCAACAGATACTGACTATACGATCTCATCGCCTTAAACGGTGCGTTTAACTTCTCTTCGCTGTCTAATTCAATAGTCAATGTGTAGTCATTAACATCCACTCCAACTATTCTTTTCGGTTTTTTACTTCTTGCTGACTTCTTGTTATAATGCTCCACGGCCTTATCTGTAAGCAGTTCCATATACGTCTGTAATCTCTTTCCGGCATTCTTCTCTTTCGCCTCAAG
>ONVB01000138.1 GCA_900321145.1 uncultured Eubacteriales bacterium
ATCGAGGATGTAACCGATAAGGGTTATTACACCAACTCCTACCATGTGGATGTAAGGGAGAGGATAGATGCCTTCAGCAAGTTCAGGTTCGAGGCTAAGTTCCAGCCCATTTCATCGGGCGGATGCATATCTTATGTGGAGATACCGAACATGCGCCACAACATAGATGCCATGCAGGAGGTTGTACGCTTCATCTATGACAACATCCAGTATGCGGAGTTTAACACCAAGTCGGATTACTGCCATGTATGCGGCTTCGACGGTGAGATAATAGTAAATGACGACAACGAGTGGGAGTGCCCTCAGTGCGGCAATAAGGACCACAGCAAGATGAATGTTACCCGCCGTACCTGCGGTTACCTCGGAGAGAACTTCTGGAACGTGGGTAAGACCAAGGAGATTAAGTCGAGGGTACTTCACTTGTAAATTTAAGGAGATCCCGTTATGAATTACGGTGATATAAAGAAAATAGATGTGGCGAACGGTCCGGGGGTCAGGGTGTCGCTCTTTGTCTCAGGGTGTACGCACCACTGCAAGGGCTGCTTTAATCCCGAGACCTGGGACTTCTCTTTTGGGAAGCCCTTCACGGATGAGACAGCAGACGAGATAATCGAGGCGCTTGCGCCGGATTATATAACGGGCTTTTCACTGCTGGGGGGAGAACCCTTCGAGCATACGAACCAGAAGGCTCTCATCCCTCTGCTAAGGAGGATCAAAAGGACATATCCGAATAAGACAATATGGTGTTATTCGGGCTACACCCTGGACAAGGATATCTTCGGATATATGTATGACAAGTGGGACGAGACACCGGAGTTCATAAGCTACATAGATGTACTTGTGGACGGTGAGTTCGTCGAGGAGCTTAAGGACTTAAAGCTTCGCTTCAGAGGATCGTCCAATCAGAGGATAATAGATGTTCAGAAGTCCATAGAGTCGGATGAGGTGGTGCTATACCTGCCCGGCTATGAAAAAGAATTCACAGGAGCGTAAAATGGTTACACATATTCCGGTACAAGTAAAGAAGTTAAACGAACATGCCATACTGCCGACCTACGGTTCGGCAAATGCCGCGGGAGCGGACTTATATGCCTGCGCGGACAGCGAGATCACCATAGAGCCGGGCGATACATATCTCGTGAAGACGGGACTTGCCATGGAGCTTCCCGAGGGCTATGCGGGACTTATCTATGCGAGATCGGGGCTTGCGACCAAGAGGGGGCTTGCACCGGCCAACAAGGTGGGAGTTATAGACTCGGATTATCGCGGAGAGATCATGGTAGCGCTTCATAATCACGGTAAAGAAGCACAGACCATAGCTCACGGCGAGAGGATAGCCCAGCTTGTGGTAACGCCTTATATAGCGGCTGATTTTGAGGTTGCGGACGAGCTTTCGGATACCGTTCGAGGTGAAGGCGGATTCGGTTCCACAGGCAAGTAAAAACAGTCGGTTGATTACGGGGACTGATGTTCAAAAAGCAGACTTTATAACGGGAAAGAAGAATCTTGAGAAGGATTTTGACGATTACATAGCAGAGCTTGATTCCATGAACCTTTCAGAGGTTGTTGAGGTTAAGCAGACACAGTACAACAGATATTTAAAGGCACTCGGAAAGTAAAGAGTTATAGCCTGAGCGAAAAGCATCTGCATCACCCAAAAGGGTGATGCGGGTGCTTTTGCTTTATGTTAACATAACTGCGGTTTTATAAAAAAGATTCTTCGTCACTGCGTTCCTCAGAATGACACGGTGTCATCCTGAGCGGGAGGAAGAGCGCACGACGAAGTCGTCTTGCATGCACTCTGACGACAGGACACGACGTAAGAGAGACTCGGAATCTTTGATTTCGTCAGTCGAACTTATGCAAATCTAAGCATGAGTCGTGTCAATACAATGTGAGCGAAGGATTTTAGGGGAGGAAGAAAGATGAGAAAAAGAGTTTTAGCAGGAGTAATGACACTTGCAATGGCGGCTTCTCTTTTCGCCTGCGGCGATAAGAAGGAGGAGACCACCACAGCGGCAACAACGGCAGCGGCTGAGACAACAGTGGCTGCGGAGACTACCGAAGCAGCAGAGAAAACCGAAGCAGCGACGGATACAACCGAGGCAGCGGATACGGAGGAGAAGGAAACTGAGGCAGCCTCAGAGGAAGCTGCCGAGGCGGCTTCAAAGGAAGCGGTTCTTCCCGAGAAGCTTACATATGACGGACAATTTGAGGTTGAGATCATAGGCTATGAGTATTTCGATACCAAGGAAGATATGGATTATGACATACTCAATGTATATTATGAGATGACCGCGCTCGATGATTCGTTAAAGACGACGAGACGGATCTACTGGTCTGCCACACAGGACGGTGAGGAGCTCAAGAGCAATCCTCTTAATCAGAAGCCTTACTATGATCCGGTGTATAAGAATGTGTCCAGGCTTCAGCCGATAAACGGAGTAAAATTGAGAGATGTTTCGACCTTCGCGGTAAATAAGGGAAGCAAGAGTGTGATCTCCATAGGAGTCGGTAAGAAGAACGGGGAGTATGATCTTAACTTTGATGTGGATCCGACATGGGAGATGGCGGATATGCGTTCGGAGCATTACAGGCTAGCAAAGGTTGACAAGCCCTCGTTCGGCCCCGGAAATATGCCGGAGGGAAGCTATGAGGACAGATATGACATCAAGATCAACGGTATCACGGATTACTCCAAGGTTATGGAGTTAAACAGCGATTTTGGTTCGGAGTACTACACGTGCGTAGGCGTTTCGTACACTATCACAAGCCACTATTCCAAGGAGCAGAGTCCTTTCATGCTCTTTAGCACGGAGCTTAGAGTACTTCAGGACGGAGCGACTCTTCTTGATACTTCACCCGGACAGGAGTCTGCCGATTACGGCAAGACACAGAGTGATCTTCCGCTCTACCAGAAGATACAGCCGGGCGAATCTATAGATTTTGTACAGTATTATGAGCTTCGCTCGGATAGCCCGATAGAGATATGCTTCCAGTCGTTCACCGGGGATATCTTTGCGGATATGGTATATGATGTAGAACCGATAACAGACAATAACTGATGAAATATGCGGCTTGCGGGAGGACACCGCAGGCCGCTTTAAGTTTACTTCGATAAGCGGTTGTATTATAATGCAGATATTTGAAAGCTTGATCGGAGGAAACGTTATGTACAGTGTGCTTATAGTAGATGATTCGGCGATAGTAAGGTCACTTTTTGAGACTGTTATAAACAGTTCCGGTGAAGGGAGATACAGGATAGTCGAGCAGTTGAAGAGCGCAGCTGCCGCAGTGCAGTATGTAAGACAGCACAGGACCGATCTTGTGCTGATGGACGTGTATACGGAAAACAGAGAGAACGGCATAGAGGCTGCGGGTGAGATAAAGAAATGCTCTCCCGGGACCAAGGTGATAGTAGTGACCTCACTGCCGGAGATGTCATTTATAGACAAGTCGAGGGAAGCGGGCTGCGAGAGCTTCTGGTACAAGGAGCATGGTGATATGACTATCCTGGAAGTCATGGACAGGACCATGGCGGGAGAGAGCGTATATCCGGATGCTTCACCGACACTGGATATCGGATGCGCAAAAAGTGTGGAGTTCACCAGGGCCGAGGTGGATGTCTTAAGGCTTCTGTGCGAGGGGTGCTCAAACAAGGAGATAGGCGAGGCGCTTTCCGTGTCCGAGAATACCGTGAAGACGCATATCAAGAATATGCTGTCAAAGGCGGGGTATAACAAGAAGTATCAGCTTGCCATAGACGCGGTCGAAAAGAAGCTTATCGTGCCGGGGTTTTAGATATATGAAACAAAGACAGACGAAAAGTATAATACTGCTCGCTGCAGGTCTTGCACTGGTTTTGCTGGTAGGGGTGATCTCACGCAAAACTCTTGATACGATGCTTTTAAACCAGGCAAAGTCGTTACTCTACCTGATCGTGAACACCGCGGTCGTGGGACTCTGGGGATTAAACTGCGAGAGAAGGATACTTGACGGGCAGGTCAGACGCTATGTGGTTACCATGGCGTGTATGATCCTGCTTTTTTTGCTTCTTCGGACGACGAAGTATTATATAACTCATGTGGGAACAGGATATCACCGCTTTCTCTGGTATATGTACTATATTCCCATGTTCATGATACCTTACTGCGGCGTGATGACGGCATATCTTTGCGGGAAGAAGAATGAGGGGAAGGTTCCGAAAGTCTTAAAGGCGGCTTTGCTCATACCTTCCGTTGTCCTGCTTGTGATCATCCTTACAAATGATCTTCACGGTCTTGTGTTCGGGATAGCGCCGGATTATATAATGAGCGCTGATTATGACTACCGGCCGCTTTATTATGTGATATTTGCGTGGGTTTTCATTCTTGTGACAGCGACTCTTGTGCTGTGCGTTGTTGCCGGGCATGCCGACGGACGAAAAGGCGTGGGACTGTGGGCGCTCTTTACGGTGGGGGTTTTTTATGGATTTTTTTATGTTATCGGAGGACCTGTCGGACAGTTCCTGTATGACAATCTTGACCTTACAACATTTTTCGGCATGCTTTCGATAGTTGTGATCGAGTATTTCATATATTGCGGCCTGATCCCGGTTAATTCCGATTATGAGTGGTGCTTCGATAAAGCATCATTGAATATGCAGATCCTTGACAGAGACGGCAGGGCGCGTTATGTATCCGCAAATGCATCGCCGATCGATGAAGAGATGTTTGAGCGTTTGGTGAGCGGCCACGGTTCTCTCGAAGAGGGAGATCATAACTTAAAGCTTCAGGAGATAAAAGGCGGTTATGTTCTTGTTGAAACCGACAGGAGCAGACTTCTTAAGCTGCGCGATAAGGTGAAAAAGGCCAACGATGAGCTTGATGAAGTCAACTGCAGGCTTAGAGAGAGCATAGCGAATGCCGGAAAAAAAGAGGGCTTTGCACATGCAAGTGCCCTGTATAAGAGGTGCTTTGAAGAGACGAAGGATGCTTTTAACCTGTGCCGGGAGCTTATAGAGAAGGCGAAGGAGGAGGGCGTGGATGATGAGGAAAGAAGCAGGCTGATGAAGCTTCTCAACATACATGGGGCTTATATAAAGAGAAGGAGCAATCTCGTTATCTTAAATGACGGTCAGAGTGAAAATGCGGGCGGTGAATTTGCCCTTTGCATGCATGAGACCTTCAATAATCTCAGGCTTTACGGAACCGAAGTGAAAAGCTCAATAAAGGAGCTTGAATGCATATCGATAGAGGATGTAATATATGCATATGACGTATTTGAGCGCATACTTATGAAGAAATTACATGATATAAAGGGAATATATTTTATCGCTGCCGAAAGAGGGGGGAAGAACCTGATCACCATTCAGCTTGACACGGACGGAAAGGATATATCCGGAGAGCTTTCGGAAGACGATGAGAGGTTTTCCTGCGAGTATGATGATGAGGGAGTGACTGTCCGTATACGTCCGCGCGGACTCAGGGAAGCATCCTTTGACGGAGGTGATGCTGTTGGATAGTCTCGCTTTTCTTGAATCCTCATATGGCTTTCAGACGGCTGCGGGTACTCTTACGCTCATTGTCATGGTATTCGTCGTGATACTTTGCGGACGGCTGATATATCTTGGTGAGAAAAGATATGCTTTTTTGGCTGTCGTGTCATTTGTGATATGGGCTTTTGTGACGATCAGCGTGCTTATGCTTCGCGGTTATGAACAGCAGGAGTATACATATGTCCCGGGAGAGTATGTATTTGTCGATGTGATGGGCAGAATTCCGGCAGAAGGCTATGTGGTGATCTGTGTGACGGCGATCATTGCGGACTTTTGGCTTATGTATCTTATATCGCGATACATTTCCACGCATATAAGCCGTTCATCCATACCGGAGGCATTGAACAATCTTAAGGAGGGCTACTGCGTATCGGGCAGAAGGGGGCGTATACTGCTTAAAAACCGGGTTATGACGGAGCTTGACCAAAGTCTTAAGGGTGACCCTGATACGGAACGTGAAGCGCTGGGAGGTGTTCTTAAGCTTGATGACGGCAGAAGTATGGAGGTTATGATAAAACCTCTGGGGGAGGACAGCGGTTACTATGAGACGATCGCTGCGGATGTGACGGAGCTGGTACGGGAAAATGCGCTTTTGAAGGAGAAAAACAGCGAGCTTGTAAGGATAAGAAGACAGCTTGACAAGACTTTGCTTGAGGAGCTCGAAGCCGAGTATGAGCGCGAGAGGCTTGATGTGAAGATGAAGATACACGAGCGCTTCGGACAGACGCTCTTAAACGGCCAGCTCAGCCTGAAGCAGGGTGTGAAGGAGAGGAGCGAGGCGCTTTCGATGTGGGACAGGACACTGAAGGATTTTGCCGATACATTTTCGGAGAGTGCGGACGA
>ONVB01000125.1 GCA_900321145.1 uncultured Eubacteriales bacterium
ACATTTCTGAAGTCGGCTTTACGGCCCTGGTTGTCGGTCAGGGTTGCGTAGTCCATCATCTGGAGAAGTACGTTGTATATATCTGCGTGCGCTTTCTCTATCTCGTCAAGAAGAAGTACTGATGAAGGATTCTTGCGTATCTCCTCGGTAAGCAGTCCGCCCTCTTCGTACCCTACATATCCGGCGGGAGCGCCGATCAGCTTTGCTACCGCGTGCTTCTCTCCGTACTCGCTCATATCAAAGCGAACAAGCTTTACCCCAAGCTCCTTCGCAAGAGTTTTTGCTATCTCTGTTTTACCGACACCCGTCGGCCCCACAAAGAGCAGACTCGCAAGCGGTTTGTTCTCTTCAAGCAGTCCTGCTTTGGAGAACTTTATGGCATTTACCACCTGGGCCACAGCTTCATCCTGCCCAAATACCCGCGCCTTTATCCGCTCTTCAAGAGTTGCAAGTCCCGTCAACTCGTCCGTCTCAACTGTCTCGATCGGAACGCGACATATCTTGGTGAGCACTTCATTTACAACATCCCTGCCTACCGACTGCACCTCACCGTCGATAGGATGCAGCTTTCTGTAAGCACCTGCCTCGTCTATAAGGTCTATGGCCTTGTCCGGAAGAAAACGCTCGTTTATATACTTCGCGCTCATATTAACCGCATAGTCTATCAGTCCGTCCTCATAGATGACTCCGTGAAAGGCTTCATAACCGGCCTTCAGCCCGTTTAAGATATCTACCGTTTCGTCTATACTCGGTTCGCGGATCTCCACATTCTGAAATCTTCTCACAAGACTCTTGCTTTTTTCAAAGCTTTTCTTGTACTCCTCAAATGTGGTCGCCCCGATAAATCTGATATGCCCGTCCGAAAGATAGGGTTTGAGCATATTCCCTGCATCGAGCGAACCGCCCTCCACCGCACCGGCCCTGTTGATGTTGTGTATCTCATCAAGATAAATGATCGGCTTTTCTTCCTTGCCGATCTCCGTCAGGACTTTTTTGAACCTTTTTTCAAAATCACCTCGATACTGCGTACCTGCAAGCATGCCGCTTAAGTCAAGCGCAAATACCCTGCAGCCGATAAGCGGTTCCGGTACCTTTCCCTCGCGTATTCTCTGCACAAGTCCATAGGTAATGGCAGTTTTCCCGACTCCGGGTTCTCCTATATGCAGAGGGTTGTTCTTGTCCTTCCTGCACAATATCTGTATGGTGCGCTCAAGCTCGGCCTCGCGACCGATAAGCGGATTGACATCCTTTAATGTATCATTCAGGCACGGAGCAAAAAGCTGCCAGTTCTTATCGGATTTCTTGTCTTCCTTTTGCGCCTTTTGCTTTTCACGCTTTTCACGCATTCCCCGAACTGCGCCGTCATCACGAAAACCGCCTGTCTCATCATCATCCGGATAAAGCTCTTCATCCGGATATTCTTCATCGTCCGTTTCTTTATCCCTTAGTTCCTCGCCATATTCCTCTTCGTCCTCTATCCTTGCTATGCTTCTTAAAAGATCGACCTCATCTATCTCCTGAAGCTGCATATAGTAAACGGCATAACACTCGTCCAAGCTCCATATTCCGCTCAGAAGATGTCTCATCCTCATCTCTTTCCTGCCGCTGTTTTCCACCTGGAACTGCGCATAAGCAAGAGCCTGAACGGCCGATTTCGAGTATTCGGGCTTATGCTTTCCGTCCGAACGATCGATATAATCTCTCATATATTCCGTCAGATCCTTACCGAGTACACGGATATCTCCGTCGCACTCCTCAAACGCCTTCCTGAAGGTATCATTGAGAGTCATCTCAAAGAGCAGACTCTCGGCGGTTATATATTCAAATCCGTTAGACTCGGCGTTCTTATGCGCCCCTTGTAGTATATCTACTACCTCTTTTGACAAAACCATATCTATACTTCCTCTACCGTCATGCGAAATGGATAGCCTTCCGCTTTCGCCCTGTCAAGCGCGGCTGTCGTCTTCGTAACCGCGATGTCATAAGGATACTTTCCCACCACCGCTCTGCCGTTCCTGTGGACGAAGAGCATGATCCTTTCGGCATTCACCGGATCCTTCTTAAATATATCCACCAAAACGGAGACCACGAACTCCATGGATGTAAAATCGTCATTCAGCATGACCACCTGATACATCTTCGGTTCCCTTATCTTAAAACCGCTTTTTTCCTTTATTGCACCCTGTGTAGGCATCGCACTGTTCCTTTCCGCAAAATGTACCGCACATCACCGATTCCGAAAGAGATATCGTCATTCTCCCTTCGGAATAAGTCCGGTTATCAGTATTATGATGATCAATATCGGGAGCACATATTTAAAGTATCCTACAAGCTTCCTGCTCATCTTAATGCCCTTTCCGGTATTGGCCTCTTCAAGATACTTTTCCGCGCCCCAGCCGAACTTCGTTGTGCAGAATACAGTGAAGATCAACGCACCTATGGGAAGAAGCAGGTTGCTCACAACAAAGTCCTCGCTGTCAAGCACTCCCCTCTCTCCGATCGGATGAAAACCTTTAAGCACATTGAATCCAAGCACACACGGCAGGCTCGCAGCAAGCATGAACACCGCATTTATCAGAACAGACTTTATCCTGCTCAGCTTAAAGTCATCCATCATAGAGCCGACTAAATTCTCAAAAACGGCCGTAACCGTAGAGAAGCTTGCGAAGGTCATAAAGAGGAAGAAACAACTTCCCCATATCCTTCCTCCTGCCATGTCCGTGAACACACAGGGCAGCGTAACAAAGATAAGCGATGGCCCCTCCGAAGGTTCTATACCAAAGGACGAGCATGCCGGAAATATTATGAGTCCGGATATCAGCGCCACAAAAGTATCGAGGCTGCATATCCTTACCGCCTCACCGGTAAGCGTATACTCCTTGCTCATATAGCTTCCGAATATCTCCATCGAAGCAATGCCGATACTTAATGTAAAGAAAGCCTGGTTCATGGCCGCGGTTATGACTTTAAACAGTCCCACGCTCTTAACATTTTCTATATTCGGAAGAAGGTAAAACTTTATACCCTCTCCGGCATCCTTAAGGCAGACACTGTTTACAGCAAGCACAAGAATGAGCGCAAGAAGCCCTATCATCATAAACTTGTTCACTCGCTCAAGGCCGTTCTTGACGCCGAAGCTCAAGACGAGAAAGCCGGCGACAACAACAATGGCCGTAAATATGCACATCTGCACCGGATCGTCGAGCATACCGTTAAATACACTCCCGACTTCATCACTCTTTACTCCTTCAAACGAACCGGTCAGGAACCTCCAGAAGTAAGCAAGCATCCAACCCGCAACCGTCGTGTAGTACATCATAAGCAGGTAACAGCCTGCTATGCACACCCACCCATGGATATGCCATTTGGAGCCTTTTTTCTCAAGAGCTTTGTAGCCTTCGATGATCGTCTTTCCGCTGGCACGACCTATGGATAGCTCCATTGTAAGCACCGGAATACCCATAAGTATCAGAAATACCAGGTAAAACAGCACGAATATCGCGCCTCCGTTTTGCCCTGCCACATAAGGAAACTTCCATACATTTCCGATTCCTATAGCGCATCCCGCACTTACAAGTATAAATCCCAGCCTGCTTTTGAAACCTTCTCTTTTTTCCGTGTTCTGTTCCATGTCCGTTATTTCGCTTTCTTTTTAGTTTTCATAAAACCCTTCATGAAGCTCAGTCCGCATACTTCATCAAGGCCGCAAGTATATCCTCGAATAATATGTAACCGCCTCTCCTGTAATAGAGCCCAAAATTTTCTCCGTTTCCTCCGAAGGCATTATTATCCCACCAGAGCGCCGTCATTCCGCGCGCCTTCGCTGCGGCTATATAGTAAGCCGAGTAATCGACTCTCGCCTGTAGGTTGCTCTTATCCCTTGCACCGAACTCGCCTATCACCACCGGCACTCCATTTGCCACGAACCTGTCGTACAGCTTATCCATAAAGCTGTCTATCTCCTTGGTACACTTCTTTGTGTCCGAATCGAAGTAATTAGTCCCCGGGAACTGAAGCGCAAAATCATACGGGATATAGGCATGAACCGATACGATGATCCTGTCGGCAGCCGTGTCTTCCGGAAGCACAAAGCCTTTGTTTAGCGCTCCGTCATAGGAAGCATCATATCCGGGACACATCAGATATCGCGACGCATTCTTGCCACCCGCTGCCCTCACAGTATCCACAAAGGTCTGGTTCAGGATATTGATGCACTCGATTGCCTCCTCGACATCGGTATTCTTGTTCGGTATCCACCACTCGTAGCTGTGTCCGACCAGTCTCGGCTCGTTCATCGATTCAAATATAAGCTTCTCGTCATAGTCCTTGAAGGTATCCGAGAGCTGCTCCCATATCCTCGTTATATAGTGCTTTGACTGCTCCAAATGAGCATTGTCCGGATAGAAGCAGTCCGCTTCGGGGTGATTATCGTGGTGAATATTGATTATAACATACATCCCTTCGTCCAGCGCCCAGTCGACTACTTCCTTCACACGTGCCAGCCACCTTTCGGATATGGTAAAATCCTCTCCTAAGTGCTGGTGCCACGAAACCGGTATTCTTAAGGTTTCAAAGCCCGCATCATGGATCCCCTTTATAATCTCCCTGCTCGTCGGCATGCTCTGCCATACGGTCTCGCTGTCCATCTCATCCTTAAGTCCCGAATCACTGTATGCATCAAATGTATTGCCGAGGCTCATACCTATCTTCATATCTTGGACAAATCGAAATGCATCGGTGTCCGGAACATCGCGCCTCTCGACCGAAACCTCCGGAACAACGGCCGAGCCGATGAGCGACGGTATCGAATCAGTCTCCATCTCCGTAACCGCTGTAGTTGTATCGACAGCTTCCTTCATATCCA
>ONVB01000116.1 GCA_900321145.1 uncultured Eubacteriales bacterium
CGGTTTTGACCTCTGATCATTGCAAGAAGTGCAGCACTTCCCACCTTCATGATCCATCCATGATTCTTAGGGACCTGTTGCGCTTGCATTAAGAGATAGAGTGCACCGGCTCCAAATTGGATTTTTCTTGCGAAATATCCATCTGCAACTTTATAAATAGGATAAATATCAATGTTGATTCCATGATGAATATCTTTATCTTCCAGATAATCCACTATGAGTGCAGTACCGTCCATTCGCAGTTTGCAATATGAAAGACCGGCTTCCGGCTGGTTATCCGGTGTTTGAAGATAAAAGCCATCGCTAAGGCCACCATTATTGCACACCTCTATCATCTTGAGGTAATTGGGGACCGTCATCGCGACGTCCAGGTCATCATCCCAAGGAATAAAGCCATTATGGCGCACAGCTCCAATCAATGTTCCTGCAAAAAGAGAGTATTCAATACCGTTTTCTTCGCAGACTCGCTTCAGTTCCTTCAGGATTTCATATTCTTTAAGCTGAAGTTTTCTTAAAAGTACATTATCTATATCCATTATAGTCCTCTTTTATCCTAGCCTCTTTAGTGGGTTTCCCCCATATATCCCTGATTCAGTAATGTCCTTTACAACCAATGATTGCGCACCAATTACCACATCATCAGCTATTTTTATATGTCCTAATACAACGCTTCCCGTACACAAATGCACATTGTTCCCAAATTCGGGCCAATCATCGCCCGGCCTTTTTCCTCCGACAGAGCAATTCTGATAAATCATAAAATCAGTACCGGCCCTGCAATTTCCCAACACAATACCGGTAGGATGTGTAATGTGGAACCCTCTTCCTATTTTAGCTGAGGGGAACAGAACGCACCCATATCGTCTTATGATTCTTAGGTACAGTATCTTAGAGAGGATAGTGAATACTCCGCCACGCTGATAATAGTACCACATTTTTCTTGCCATCAGCATGCAATTCGTATTTGGTTGAAAGTATCGAATTCTTATTTTTTGCAGCAATGTTAACTTACCGGTGAAATGACGATATAGTTCGTAATTCAATATTTCCTTATATTCACCATATGTCATCAGTCTATCCTCTAAATATACTCCCCTGCAGTCAATCTGAACGTGCTTCCGGTCATCATGGAACTGGCGTCAGACATCATATAAATCAGGCCTTCCATATAGTCATTTCTTTCACACATACGTCCCATAGGAAGAATCCCAGCCGCGCGTTTTCTCAATTCTGCTTCACTTTCACCCTGACTTATTCGAAGGCTCACTTCACCCTCAGTGGGTGTCCAACCGAGTGTAAGGTAATTACACCGGATATTTTCAACAGCATACTGGTGAGCAATATGCTCATTAAGAATCCTGAGAACGCCTTTTGTCATCGCATAAGCAGCCCTATCTTTCTGTCCGCCCCAGGCATGCGCGGAACCGGTAAGCACTATGGAACCTCCTCCGTTCATTCGCATGTACTTAATCGCCTGCTGGCAGCAAAAGAACGCTGCTTTGTAGTTTACAGTTGTTACCCAATCAAATGTCTCTTCATCACAAGTATCAAGTGGCGATACCGGCGTTACTCCGGCATAATTAAAAAACCCGGTAATCTTTCCGAATTTCTCGTATCCTCGATCAAATAAGTTTTTGCAATCATCAACCTTCAGCAAATCGGTATAAACAAAAATAGCATCTGAGCCGAAAGTTTTGATATTCCTAACAGCCTCCTTGCCCGCCTTTTCATCTCGTCCACCGATGACGACTTTAGCTCCTTCTCGGCCAGCGACTTCCGCAAAAGCACGCCCTACACCTTTAGTGCCGCCTGATATTACTATGACTTTATCTTTTAAGCGCTCGAATTCCATAATCCTTCCTTTCTTTTATCCCATTCTCCATATGCTCATCTTATCCATGCTCCGTTACGATTCATTTCCGGCCTCTGCCGGTTTATAAAATGAATTAATACAAAAACAAGGTATTTCAGCAGAAAAGAAGGTTACCTCAGCTCCAAAGCTTCATTAACGTTAAAACCCTTTAGCAGCATATTATTACCATTTTCGTCCAACACCTTAACTGTATTCATATAGTACTTCAATGCATCCGCCAGTTCCATCTTGCTGTTGCAAACGATATATAAACGAGTCAAGACCTGCTTCTCATTTCCAATCCATTCAGCCGGCACAATGTCTCCCTCATGCAGCCTTTGGATATTTGCCACAACTCTGTCGTCCTTTTCAAGTTCATCCAATCCGATTATTCTATTAATCTTACCTTCTTTTAACAAAAACCACAGCGTTGCTGCCCACTTGCCACGCAGCCTGGTATCGTCCTCAGTACTTAGGTCAATATCGCCTTCCGAACCTGTCAAAGCAAATCGAATAAGCATTTCTCTCTGATCAAAACCATGAATGGCTTTCATGAGCAAATGAGGTGCTTCTCCCTGAAGGCGGAATCCTGTATCATAAACATAGAATTCTCCATTCTCATAAAAGCCCGAGAGCATCAGCACTCCGTTTTCGATACCAATTTCCTTAAAAAGACGCAATGCATTTGGATGCATACGCTCAAAGTATTCATCAAGATGTTTTGACGGATATGTACCGCCAAGACAGACTCTCGAAAGACCCGGCTGTTCATCTGTAGTATAACGATCATAAATACAAGATGCGGAACAATACCCATCTTTGAAAGTATAATACATCCCCATATCATCGCACTGCATATACTTCTCAACGATGAACCTCTTCGAATGGCTGTTCTCAAGAGCAATCTCTACGCCTTTCTTTAGTTCATCTTCGTTATATGCCACTGTCATTCCAACACCACCACCATTATCTACAGGTTTAATCATGACAGGGTATTCAATTCTATCAAGATCTTCTCGCTTCATATCAGCGTCTAAATAATACTCAGGTATACCATGAACGCCATAACGTTCACATGTAGATTTAAACACATCTTTGAACGCAAAAACATCGACAATCTGCTGTGTTGCGTAACAAGGTAAGTCGAGTGCTTCACAGACCTTGCAATACATGGGAACCAAAATATCTGCCACCCCAACAAGAACACCATCAACCTGTTCCTCTGTCGCAATTTTAATCACTCTTCCCACATCCAGCCCTTCATAGTCATAAGCTTTCCATGCATAAGCCTTAGCCGGATCTGTAGAACGAGCTGACGCGACTATCGTTTTAATGCCCCAACTGTTTGCAATTTCAACGAGCGGAATAGTCTCAGGGTTCCCACCAAGGATTAACAGTTTCTTTCCTTCGAATTCACGAGTTTCAATTTCTCTGCTCATCTTGATATCCTCTCTATATAATATAATTCTTTATAGTGTATGAATCTCTCCTTGTTGCATGATCAAAGCTGGTATTTTTTTCTCAGTTGTCAGATCATAAAACGTTTTAAGATCACCGCCATGCGATGCAAACATTCCATAATGACAAGGAATCGTTAGTTTCGGGCAAAGTGCCTCAGCAAGCATTACCGCTTCTTCACTGTTCATGTTTCCGAACATTCCATTGATTGGGGAAATGAGGACGTCCAACTCTCCCGCCGCTTTTTTTATCTCCTCAATTCTATCTAAGCGTAAACAACTATCTCCGACCTCATATATTGTCTTTCCATCGACTTTCACGACAACGCCAACCGCATCAGGTGCTCCTGCTCCATGATCACAGTTAACAAAAGAGAGCTCAAAATCCCCGAATTCTTCGGTATCTCCAGGTTTAACATATACAATTGAGTCATTATAGTACTCCATTTGTAACTGATGGACCAGCTTCTCACAATCTACTGAGCAGTATAGTTTTCCTCCCTTGCTCAGCATTTCCGGCACGGCATCGATGTCAAAATGATCAAGATGTGGATGAGTACAGACAATAATATCAAAACAAACTGAAGCCGGATCGAGAATTTGAGGGAGCAGCCTCTTGAATCCTCTGTTCCCTTCAAGTCTCTCTACACAGTTTGACAGATAAAGATCGATTGCCAAAAGTCGGCCGGAACTACTCTTAATTATGAATCCTGCCTGTCCTGTACTGATAATTGCAGGGCCTTTTGCCGCTAATACTCTTGTGTCAAAACTAAGCATGGGACGTGACCTCCCTTTTTCTCTTTGCTTCCTCAAGTCTTATCGAACTAACATCAAGAAAATGTTTCAATAAATCTTCTTTATCATCGGGAACCGTAATTGTGAGAATCTTTTCTCGAATAACACCAAAATCGAGAAGCCTACGTATTATGTTCTCAGCAATTGTACTATCAACAGTAGCTATAAGTATATAATCATAAGAAACAGATGTAATGGATTGAACAGGATCAACATCAAGACAGCATCTTCGGTATTCCCAATAATCATCATCGATCCATGCGACCACATTACAATGTTTAGATTCTTCAAACCGTTTTACAAGTTGTTGTCCAAATGTTCCCGCACTATAAATGATAACATTTTTTCCATAATATGAAGGATCAAAAGTCGAGAAATCGTCATGAGGTAATCGACCACCGGAACGTATTAGAGCGATTGATAATATATAATCCGTTACTTGTCTTTTGATATCATATTCCGGTATAGTTTTCTCAGCCCAGTGCATCATGTAGTTATAAAGATAAAGGAGCTTCTGAGCTTCATCAGCATATCCTGTATTTTGTTTAAGCATTGAATCTTCACGCTGTCTATAATGATAAGCCACATTATCTATAACAGCCACTGTCCTGCATCGCAACAGTGCAGGGTAGGTAACTCCTCCATCTTCTCCAATACTGATTCTGGCATCGACTCTGCTTTGAACATCCAACAAAACTTCTCTTTTGAACAACTTATTCCAGACATAGGTGCTGATACCCGGTCGATAATAAGAGCCGTAAGAAATCATATTTTTCCACAACTCTTTTAGCTTTTCCCCCTCATAGATCCCTGATGAAAAGCTGTTTGTAAACGAAACTGATTTAGTAAACAAGTCGCGGGTAAAACCGGCACAAACCATATCTGCATTACTGATCCTGGCTGCAGTATAAAGCCCTTCTATAAAACCTGCTCCAATCCAGTCATCACCATCAACGTAAGATATATACTCGCCGTTTGATTGTTGAAGCCCTGCCTTACGAGCACTGACCAGTCCCCCATTTGGTTTGTGTATGACTTTAATCCTGGCATCTTTCTTCTTGTATAAATCACATATTTCAGGACATCTATCCTTTCCCCCATCATCCACAAGGATTATTTCAAGGTTCTTATATGTCTGATTGATAATACTTTCAATACAAATCCCGATATATCGATCAATCATGTAAATTGGAACGATTACACTGATAAGTGGATTAGTGTCCATTGTTTCTCCTTTCCAATTTACTCTCCATTAGGAACTCTTCCAATACTCCTGCAATAATCTCTGAAATCTTCCATTGTCGCCGATGTCTCAGAACTGATACCTTCACGTTTAAAAACTGTTTTAATGGTGTCTAATATGATCTGCGCATCACCTTTAAATGTTATATGCTTGCTATACTCAACATCCATATCAAGTTTATCATCCCAATTGACCGTGTTCCGGCCATGGGCTTGTGAATATCCGGTCAGTCCCGGTCGGACATCATGCCGCTTATGCTGTTTCTCTGTGTACCACGGAAGATACTTAACCAATAACGGTCTCGGTC
Organism: uncultured Eubacteriales bacterium; assembly: GCA_900321145.1. GTDB lineage: Bacteria > Bacillota > Clostridia > Lachnospirales > Lachnospiraceae > Coprococcus_C. The sequence continues at coordinate 5,655 of ONVB01000116.1, forward strand.
CTACAACCGCCATATCACCTTTGATGATATTCAGTAGTTCAGGCAATTCATCAAGGGAAGTAGAACGTAGCTTTTTTCCAAAAGATGTGAGGCGGATTTCATCAGGAAGAAGTTCTCCCTTTTCATCCCTTTTATCTGTCATTGTCCGGAACTTATATAGTTTAAATATACTCTCATCCAGCCCCGGTCGCTCTTGGACAAATAGAATCGGAGAACCAAGTCTTAATCGTACCATGATAGCAGTAACAATCCAGATTGGAGAAAGGACTATCAATGCACCTACGGAAAGGAACACATCCAATGGTCTCTTTATGAATCGCTCATATGGTCCATAAGGTTTATGCACAGGCTTCGTTAAGACCTCCATTACCAACGCAATAACTCCGGCTATTGCAGCTATCATTATAATTGTGAGAATAATCTTGAGGACTACCATAACTCCTCTACTCCATTCTTTTTAGTCAATACATCTATGGACAATCATAAACACCGCAATCTGCTTTCCTCATTGATGATCGCCCCAAACGCACAGAAAGCGCACCGGCCCACAGCCAATGCGTCTCTGTTATTACTCTGAATTGTTAACGTCGGGCTCATGCGCTCGCCGTATCCTGTTCATTGGACTGCACGAGTTCCATATATCGTTCGTTCTTCTCCACCTTCCTCACATCCGCCGGCTGATAGGTCGATACCATCTTCTCGACCTGCGCACGGATATCGTTCTTATTAGAGTAAGCGACATACATCAGCTCCTCCAGCTGTGCCAGAAAAGTATCCGTATCGAACGGAATCGGCTTTCCGATATGAATGAGATCATTCTCCGTTTTGGTGAGGCCCTCCTCCGCCATCAGTTTCTCCTCATAGAGCTTCTCACCGGGCCTTAATCCTGTATAGACGATCTTGATGTCCACATCCGGCTTGTAGCCCGACAGGCGGATCAGATTGCGGGCGAGCGTATCTATCTTGACAGGGCTCCCCATGTCCAGGACGAAGATCTCTCCGCCTCTGGCATACGTACCGGCAAGAAGGACCAGGCTCACCGCCTCCGGGATTGTCATGAAATAGCGTATGATGTCCGGGTGTGTGACCTTGACCGGCCCGCCATTCTCGATCATCTTCTTGAACAGTGGGATGACCGAGCCGTTGCTCCCAAGGACATTGCCGAAACGGACTGCCACGAATTCCGTTTTAATATTGCGGAAGACTTCCCCGCTTCCGTCCTTGTCGGCATTCTCGATGCCGGAGTGGGTGAACAGCTGAGGGATCTCGTTCGCCTTGCCCGCCTTGATCTTGGCGTCGAAGCTCTGGATGATCATCTCGCAGAGGCGTTTGCTGGC